>JAEDLR010000041.1 GCA_016295145.1 Oscillospiraceae bacterium | reverse complement strand
GATATGCTGCTGGATGACTGGAAACAGCAGGCGATTGAAAAGGGCATGGTTGCACGGGAGGATATCTGCAAGCTGGAAAAACTCTGCAATGATATGGAACACGGCGAGCCGCGTTTTCAGTGTGAGTTGGAAACCAGTCTTTGCTCCATGGGCAGCCGCATGGAGTATTGTATGTTTCGCGGGGTGACTCGCAGCGATGTGCCGGGGGAGCGCACGGTGCTTGGTATCATCAGTTTTCTGCACGCGAAATTCAAGAGTAAGGAGCCCAGCTGGCTGCAGGAAACACAGCGCGACCCTGCCACGGATCTGCTGAACAAAAACGCCATCACTGCCCATGCCAAATCTGTGCTGGCAGCGCAGCCGGAGGGCATTGTCAGCCTTGTGATTCTCAACGTAGACGCGTTTAAGGAGATTAACGACCGTTACGGCCATATGTTCGGCGATGAGGTGTTGTTTACCATGGCGCAGATTCTGCAATCGGAGATCGGAAACCGCGGTGTAGCAGGCAGAATCGGTGGCGGTATGTTCCTGTTTGTACTGGAGGACATCGCCGATGAAACGGATTTGCGCGGTGTACTGCGTGCCATTCGCACCAAACTGGAGTGGGCGTGGGAGGATACAGGGGATGAGACAACCCGCCCTCGTGTAACCTGTTCCATGGGTGCTGCGTGCTATCCCATTGATTCCAAATTCTATGACGAGCTGTTTTTGCAGGCAGATAAGGCACTTTATATCGCCACAGAAAAGGGCAACAACCGTTACGTGATCTATGATGTGAACAAGCATGGTGCGGCACTTCCCAACAGCGAACGCTCCACCGCTGATCTGTATGCCAATGTGCCAAAATCTACGCAAAGCAAGGCAGGCTTTGTAGCAGATGTTGCCCGCAGCCTGCTGCATCAACCGTTGCCCGATATGTTCTCCCTGTTGCAGGGCATTGGTGAGCAGTTCGGCGTGGACGGAATTCACATTTTTGCAGCGCCCGAACAAACGGCAGTCTACAGTTGGGGGCACCCTGTCAACGGTACGGCAGATGTGCTGCTTGCAGATCCCTTTGCGGTGGGCTTCGGTGAGGATGCCGTCTGCGTGGTGGATAATATCAACGCACTGGAAAATGTCGCAGATGACGCTTACCGTTGGTTCGCCGCGCAAAATATGTTGGGCGCGGTGCTGTACCGCATGATGCATGAGGGGAAGCCCATGGGTGTGATCGCCTTTGGGCTGTTCGGCAGATTTCGCAAATGGAGTACCCTGGATGTGAATCATTTGACCGTACTGGGCGGCATTCTTACCGGGTTGATGGAATCACACTATTTTTCCAAGCAAAACCAATGAATCTTGCGCAAAACGATTAATTTGCACTTCGGCGGTGGGAAACCCCTTGCATTTCGTGAAAATTTGTGCTATCATGTATCTTCGGTGCGATTTTGCACGATTTGTATCACGAAAGGATGACACGATGGCAAAAACCGTCACACTGCCCCATATGGGTCACGGCTTGCATCCGGACGGCGCGGCTGCTTTCTGCAAAAAAAACGCCATGTTGCTGATCGCTGCAACACTGGCATTGCTCACCATGATTCTGATTCCCCCCGACCATGCCTATGCAGGCTACTTTGACTGGAAAACCCTTAGCTGCCTGTTTTCCACCCTTGCGGTAGTCTGTGCGCTGAAAAGCATACGGTTTTTCACATATCTGGCGCGCCAGATCGTGAAGCTGGCAGGCAATACGCGTATGGCGATCCTCGCGCTGATGGGTATCACCTTCATCGGCTCCATGTTCATGGCAAACGATATGGCACTGTTGACTTTTCTGCCGCTTGGCTATGATGTGCTCAGCACCACCAAACAGGAAAAACACATCCCCTTTACCTTTATCATGCAGAACATTTCTGCCAATCTGGGCGGTATGCTTACGCCCTTTGGCAACCCGCAGAATCTGTTTTTGTACGAGAAATTTCACATTTCTAACGGCGAGTTTGTGTCTATTATGGTGATTCCCTTTGCGGTGGCGGTTTTGTTGATTTTTGTGTGCTGCATGACGGTCAAAAAAGAAGAGCTGGTCATCGCCGAGAAAACATTTGCACCCTTGCCCAAGGGCAGAACTGCCCTGTATCTGGTGCTGTTTGCCTGCGCGATTCTGATGGTCATGCGCGTGTTGCCCTGGTGGATCGCTCTCATCGGTATTACAGCAGTTTTGATGATTGCTGCACCCAGAGCACTTACCAAGGTGGATTTTGGACTGCTGGGCACATTTTTCGCATTCTTTATCTTTGCAGGGAATCTGGCAAGAATTGAGCCAGTGCGCGTATTGTTTTCCAGGCTGCTGGGGATGAATCCGCTGTGGGTCTCGGCAATTTCGTGCCAGTTGATCAGTAATGTGCCCTCTGCGATTTTGCTTTCGCAGTTTACAGAGGCGTATCCCGCACTGCTGATGGGCGTCAATATCGGCGGCACGGGCACGCTGATTGCATCCCTTGCCAGCCTGATTACCTTTCGCGAGTATGCATCACACTACCCCAACAAAATCGGTGCATATGTCAAGTTGTTCTCGGTGTTCAATTTTGGTTTTCTTGCCGTGCTGCTGATGGTCTGCACACTTTGTCTGCCGCTGTTTATGGCATAAAATATGCAACATTCCCAGCGTAATGGCTGATACGCTTTCCAAAGCGTCAGCCCATGACCGAATAGAACATGAAACCCGTGCAGAATCTATACGGTTTTGCACGGGTTTTCTTATTCACAAAAGGAGCAACAAAAAAAGCCTCTCTGCATGATACAAAGAGGCTTTACAAGCTGTTTGCCGGATTTGAACCGGCGACCTCATCCTTACCAAGGATGTGCTCTACCAACTGAGCTAAAACAGCATATTCCGTTTGGCAGTACGTTCTCGTTGACTGCCTTATTATTATACTACGCCGCAGCATAAAAGTCAAGCGTTTTTTGCGGAGAACATAAATTTCGTTACCGTGTACAAAAGTTTTGTTCGAAGTTTGTATATACATACGAAAATGACGGAAATGTCTTGCTATCGTGTATCATATTGTGCTATAATGGATGCAATCACCGATTACACTATAAAATGTGCCGTAGATAGAAAAAATCGGCATTGGTTTCCGTGCACGGGGGGAATGTTGCACGGCGACCGTTTTTATGTCCCAAATAAAGGAAAGAGGAACCATGATGAAGGCGAAAAGAATATTTGCGCGATCTTTGAGCGCAGTGGTCGGCGCGATGCTCACTGTAACCGCCTGCGCCGCCCCTGTATCTGCATTGACGGATACGCTGACCGACCGCAATGGCGATGGCGTGATCAATGTGTTTGATCTGATCCTTGCCAAGCGTGAAAGCGTTGCCGCCGCCAATCCGATGACTATTGATGTCAATGAACAGGAAGCGCTTCCGGGCGATACCATCTGTATTGATGTGAAGTTGACAAACAATCCTGGCTTTGCACGGGCGACATTTATGCTGCACTATGATACCAGTGGTCTGGCACTTGTGTACGATAACGAAACGGTTGCCTATACCTTTGATGGGGATTTGGCGGGTGATGCAGCCATGGTATTGCCCAGCGGTGTCCACGGCTCGGCGGTATGTGTTGCCGAAAACAGCACTTCCGTTGCAAAGGATGCCACACTGTTTTCCATACAGTTTGCGGTGCTGGATAGTGCCGAAGCGAAAGCCTCATATTCTGTTTCCATTTCCGATACATTGTTCTATGACGGGGATGGTGCCGAGATTTCTTCCATGCTGATCGAAAAAGGTGCTGTTACGATTCCCGCACACGCTGCAAACGGTACCAAAAACGAGCGCAAGCCCGTTGCATTTGGCGTGGATGTTTCCAAATGGCAGGGGAATATCCGCTGGGACGAGGTCGTGACAGACCGCAAGAATGTTGCATTTGCAATGATCCGTGCAGGCTCCGGTTCGGGGGACCCCGATTACTGCAGCGACCCCTACTTTGCGCAGCATTATGACGGTGCTGTGGCGGCTGGTCTGCCGGTGGGGGCGTACTGGTATTCTTATGCGCTGACCCCCGAAGCAGCCGTTGCCGAAGCCGAAACCTGCATGAAAGTACTGGGCGACCGCCCATTCCAGTATCCCATTGCATTTGATGTGGAGCGTCCAAAGCAGTGGGCAATGTCCCCGCAAGATTTTTCTGCGATCATTGACGCGTTCTGCTCTACCATGGAAGCAAACGGCTATTATGTGGTCGTGTATAGTTCCGCCAGCCCTCTGACCAATCTGTATACGCAGGAAATGCGCCTGAAATACGGTGTATGGGTTGCACAGTATGCGCCCAACACCTACTATAACGGCGATTATGGGATGTGGCAGTATTCCTGCACCGGCAGAGTCGATGGAATCGACTGCGATGTCGATCTGAACTATAGCTACTATGACTACCCATCCATTATTGGCAAGGGCGGATTCAATCACTGCACGCCGCCAGCCTGAGTGCAATCAGCCGTGCAATTGCCGCAAGTACGAATATTTGCTGCACTTGCGCTTGATTGTATGCTTGGTATGTTTGAGGTGCTTCCTGCCCCTTTCTGATGGCACTGACACAGACTTGCCTGCAAGGAACTGCATATGAGAAAACCGGTTTGATAACCGGTTTTTTCTGTTTTCAGAGGCATTTTGACTGTTTATGAAACGGCGGAACAGAGAAAGCAGAACATGAAGCATATCCTGCGTGCTATGTGCTGCATGGGCATTCACGGGGAACACAGCACCGTCTGCGGTAGCGTGCCGTGATACCATCTTGGGGCAATATGTCAGCCCGTTGCGCAAATACATCATTGCAACATCTGAAGGAATCGTGTACAATAAAGCAAGAATCAGTGAAATGCTGAATCGGACAGGGGGTAATCAGATGAAACAACAAGCGAGAAAAATCGCTGCACTTGCAAGTGCATGGATGATGCTGTGCAGCACCGTTCCGGCGAATGTTTCTGCGGAAGCACAGCCATATCTGCGTGGTGATCTGGACAGGAACGGCGTACTGGACGGACGCGACCTGACGCTCTTAAAGCGCGGATTGAAGAACGGTATGGATACGCTGACTGCGGGGATTGCCGATGTGACGGCAGACGGAAAAGCGGATCTCGCAGATGCTGCAATGCTCAGCGATTATTTGCTGGCAAAGATCACGGAATTCCCGGAGAACTACTATACAGATCCGGAAACACCGGCACTTTCCGGCAGCCGTCAGATGGAATATCTCAGCCGCGGCGTCAGTGCGGTCAGCAACGGCAGCGGCGTATTTGTGAGCTGGCGATTGCTTGCTGATGACCCACAGGATATTGCATTCAATGTCTATCGGACAACAGACGGTAAAACGGAAAAAATCAACGATGCGCCCCTGACCGGCGGCACGAACTTTACCGATACAAAAGCAAATCTCCAGAAGAACAATACCTACACGGTCAAAGCGGTGATCGGCGGGCAGGAATTTGACACAGACGGCAGCGATACGCTTGCAGCCAATTCTACGGCGAATGTACGCATCGTCAATATCAAGCAAGGTAGTCAGATTCACTTTGTCTGGGTCGGCGATTTCAATGGCGACGGCAATTACGATTATCTCGTTGACCGCAACACCGACAATCACCAGAAGCTGGAAGCCTATCTCAATGACGGCACCTATCTTTACACGATCGACCTGGGATATAACAGCGAAAACAAAAACAACATCTCTCCCGGGCCTTCCGCAATTGATGTGGGAATGTGGGACGGCGTCACGGTCTACGACATGGACTGCGACGGCATTGCAGACATTCTGTTGCGCATCGCGGACGGCGTGACCTTTGGTGACGGTTCACAGTATCACAATTCCAATACGACTGCACAGGAAATTGCGGTAATTGACGGCAGAACCGGTGGGCTGAAAGCATCCACACCCGTGCCGGACGATTATGTGGCAACGGGCCCGCTGGCCTGTATGATGGAGATTGGTTATCTTGACGGTGTGCGCCCGAGCGTTGTCTGCTGGATGAAAAACCGCAACGCAGACAAAACCTTTAACAGCGTCACTGCGGCATTCGGCTTTGATGAAACCGGTACATTCAAAATGCACTGGAAATATAAAAATGAAGTGCTTTTCAGCGACCGTACCGAGTACAAAAACGGATACGCAGAAGCGCATCAGATTCGTGTTGCCGATGTGGACTACGACGGCAAAGACGAGGTGCTGCACATGGGCTACTGTCTCAACGGGGATGGCTCGCTGCGGTATCACATTGACGATATTGTACACGGTGACCGCTGGTTTGTCGGTGCATTCTGCAACGCAAACAATGGAAAAGAAATGTACGGCTACGGCATTCAGCAGAACAATCAGTTTGGCTTGCTGGAATACTTTTACAACGCCTCCACCGGCGAGATGCTCTGGACAAATTACGCGCAGGAAGGCACTGCAGATGTCGGGCGCGGCAATATCGGCGATATTGACCCGACTCGCGACGGCTTTGAAGTGTGGTCATTCCAAGGGCTTTATAACTATGACGGCACACGCATCGGAGATAACGCGCTGTATCCCTGCATTCGGCTCTGGTGGGACGGCGACCTGCTCTCGGAATCCTACAATGACAAGAAATTTGAAAAATACAATTATCAGACCGGCGGTGTGGAACGCCTGCTTTCGCCGTGGAAGATCACTGACTGCACTGGAGCAACACGCGGTGCACCAATGTTCTATGCTGATATCACAGGAGACTGGCGCGAGGAGGTCATCATGACCAGCAGCGATTTTTCAAAGCTGGTGATCATCGAAACCACTGCGCCGACCGATACGCGGCTCTATTGCCTCGCCCAGAATCCCTGTTACCGCAACTGCATGACCGCAAAGGGCTATTTCCAGTCCCATATGCTGGATTACTATCTCGGTACCGGCATGGAAATGCCACAGACACCAGCTATTTCAATCCTTCCAAAGGCTGCCGGATAATCCTGCGGTACTCTGGAAGAATCCTCCTCATTTCCTAGTCCCGTCTGCTTTGTCGGACGGGACTTTTTCTTGACAAATGCAACGGATTATGGTATCATAGAAGTACCCTGATCGAAGGAGGCGATGCATATGCGTATGGACGAAATCGGCTGGCATCATGTTCACGATGCAGCCTTCCATATCATCAGACCGGAGGGTGCAGGTGACTGGCTGTTTCTGCTGATCAAGACGCCGTGCCGTATTGACGGACAGGGATTCGCCGCCGGAACCATGATGCTCTACACCGCAGAGCATCCCCAAGACTACGGCGCAGACGGTGTACAGTACGTTGATGACTGGATGCACTTTGAGCCGGATGAATCAGAGAAAAAGCTGCTTTCTGATCTGCAAATCCCGCTGAATACGCCGATCACGCTGAAAAACAGCAATGCGCTTTCCAAGCTGCTGCACGATATCAATTTTGAATTCTATTCCGCCCATCAATTCCGGCAGGAGGTTGTCGATTTACAATTCCGAATGCTGCTCTTTCAGATTGCAGAGCAAATCACGCCACCCAAAGCGGATCTCGCTGCGCGCTTGCAATGGATTCAGCAAAGCATTTACCGCAAGCCCTTTGACAACTTTACAGCGGCACGGTTTGCAGCGGAATTGTCCGTCACGCCGGAACAGTTTGAAACGGCATATCAGGCGCAGTTCGGAATCGCATTTGAGAAGGACATCCGCCGCAGCATTTTGGGATACGGCAAAAAGCGTATGCAAAACGGCGATGTGACTGATGAAGAAGCCGCACAGCTCGCCGGTTATGCGGATACACAGGAATTTCTGCGCGATCTTGCGAATTATTATCCTGAATAAAATGAACCCGTCTGCAAAAACAGACGGGTCAATTTTTTGCTTGTGTTCGGTATTGTACTGCCGTCATGCCGAGGCGATCCTTGAATTGCCGCATGAAATGTGACTCGTTATTGTAGCCGCATTGCATCGCAATTTCCTGGATGCGCAGATTGGTGTAGGTGAGCAGTTCCTTTGCGCGGTTCAGGCGCAGTTCGATGATATCCTCCATGCAGCTAATGCCGAAATACTGCTTATACAGCCGCTGCAAATGCCCTCGGCTGATCCCCACAGAACGTGCCATTTCCGCAATATTCCAGTCATGCTGCGGCTCGGCTGCGATTTCACGGCGCAAACGCGCAAGCAGTTCCTTGTAGTCAAACCCGCTGCCCGATAGGGCTACCTGCTGCATCAGCGCATCGGCGGCGGCGGAAATACGCTGTTGCGCCTCACTGAGGGTGATGTGATCCAGCGTAAGAGCAGAGTGAACCAGCACCGATGAATGCCCCAGCAGCTTTTCAAAACGCTGAGCCACTCGTGAAGTAAGCTCCTCCGCATCGGCAAGCGTTTGCGGAAACATGACCGTAAACAGCTTATCTTGTATCCGCGCACATACCGCCTTCTCCGGTGCGGAATGCCGCAGGGCGCTTGCAAACAGTTGTGCAGGTTCGTATCCCGTTTTCTGCGCCGTTTCAAGATATGTTAGCAGCAGGATCTGCGCCGCACTGTCAAGTTGTTTTGCTTCATGCAATATCTGCGGTAAACGCTCTGCAAGACCGCGCCGATTGTAGAGTCCGGTTTCCGGATCGTGCACAGTCAGCAGCTCGATCTGCGCACGCATTTTCGCGGTATTGATCCGCTGCTGCACGGCGTACAGTCCGTTGGCAGCGGCATCGCACCAGTGAATGAACAATGCATCTGCCTGAATCTCCGCAACATCATCATAGGCTGTTGCCAGATATCCGAAAATCTGACCGTGGCCGTGGAGCGAATTCAACAGAATGAGCTGCGGTTCATGGGGCTGTGCCAGTGCCGGAAGAATCTGCACGGTCGGAAACAGGCACATGGAGGCTTCGTTCTTGCCGCGTCGTTTTGAAAGGACAAGCAGCATTTTATCAGAAAAGCCGCGCTGCCGGAAAAGTGCCGGATTGTCTGCGTCGGCGCACCAGTCATTGCAGAGACAAATATCCAGCCAGTGCCAGCTAGGGAGAATATGCCCCACATGATCAACCGCCTTTGCCCATTCTTCAAGACTTTCTGCGCCCCGCAGGCGGTCGATCAGATTGGCGGTCAGGAATTGCTTGTTTGCGGTTGAATGTTGGAGCTGTGTCATGAAACTTTGTTTCAGAATCCATGTTTCCACATTGTTTTCCTGCGCCTGGCAGCCGCAGCTTCCGCCATAGCGGATGGGCTGCTGCGTTGCGGAATAGCCCACTGAAACACCGGTCATCATCTCATAAAGCTGCAAAACTGCATCCTCACCGTACTGCTGTTCTCTGCCGGATGCCGTCGTAACGGATGGCTGGAAAAGCCATGCATTCCAACTCCCGTCGTAGCCGGTGACACAGATATCATCCGGCACGCGTATGCCCTTTTCATGCAGCGATTCGATCAGCGCAATCGCCATCGAGTCGCTTGTGCAAACGATGCCGTCAGGCTGTTCCAGTGTGCCGTCGGCAATCTGCTGCCCGATTTTTCGTGGAATCTCCTTCCAGAAATGTCCGTAGAAAATATCAGATTCGGAAACGGGCAATCTCGCTTCGTGCATCGCCTGCCGAAACCCGGCGGCGCGCTCTGCCGAGGAATGGTGATCGGGGAATCCGGTAATACAATAGAGCCGCCTGCACCCGTGTGCTTCGATCAGATGCTTTGTAAGCAGCCGGATGCTTTCCTGCTGCCGCGGATAAATGCTCTGAAGCGGCGGGCACTCCTCGCCCAGTATCAGACAGGGAATATGACTCTGTACGAGCATCTGCTCAATCTGTTGAATCAGCGGAGGATCGCGGAAATTGTCAACCGGGAACAGGATACCGTCAAGCTGTGATTTGCCAATCAGCGTGTAAATGTTTTCTAATCCTTTTGAATACTCGTCATGCACTGTATCTGTTTGTGAATTGTAAATACCGGAATATATCATCACATCATAACCCAATTTTAGTGCCTGTGCCCTGATTCCGCGCAGAAGCTCATAGTCCAGCGGATCTGCGATTTCCGGCATCAGCACGCCGATTTTTCCGACTGCCTGCATATGCCTGCCTCCCTTCTTCTGCTTCAGTATATCATGATTTGCCCGCTTTGTCAATGTGACGTTGAACAAATACATCATGTTTTTGAGACGATACTGCATTGTGGTTTTCTATTCCGGGATGTATAATATTGGTACAAACTACGAATGGTACAGCGTAGCAAAAGCAGACCCCTTCCTGCCGGACGCTGCATTGTGCCCATAAGAACAGGGGGAAATCAGATGAAAAATATGTTCGGAAGAGTGGCTTCAGTTCTGTGCAGCAGCGTGATGCTTGCCACAATTTGTATGCAGGTGCCGACCGGTGAAATGTCGACATCTGCAGCATCCAACACCATCGTAAACGACACCTTTTGGAAAGACACAAGCGGCAACTATATCTACTCACAGGGCGGCGGCGTATTCCAATTCGGAGATACCTATTACTGGTACGGTGTGCACTACAACGGTGCCGATACCTATGTGGCAAATCCTACGAAAAAGGTCAGTGACACTTCCTTTCGGTCAGTGACCTGTTATTCGTCCAAAGACCTTGTGAACTGGAAGTTCGAGAACGATGTTCTGACGGCCGACACAAAGGATTTCGGCTGGACATACTGGGTAGGGCGTATGGGCGTTGCATATTGCCCCACGTCCAAGAAGTACGTACTGGTAACCCAGTACAACGACAGTATTCTCTTTGCATCCTGTGATACTCCCACAGGTAACTTCAAGGTGGAACGTGTACAGGATTATATTGACAATGTTGTAAAACAGGGTACGGGAGACCAGACTGTGTTTGTTGACGATGACGGTCAGGCATATCTCGTCTGCTCCAATAAAGGCGGCAGAGGACACCAGTATATTTCCAAGCTCAGATCATCGGATTTTCTGTATGCGGAACCTGCTGTTGAAGTCGCAAAGGGAAGCGGACGTGAGGGAAACTGCCTCTTTAAGTATAAGGGGAAATATTATTTCTGTGCCTCTGACCTCCATGGATGGAACGCTTCTCACAGCTATTATATGGTAGCGGACAGTATTTACGGCCCCTACTCCAGTTGGAAGGTGATGGAAGGCACTGACGAGGATTTTTCTCATGTGACACAGACCGGATTTTTCTACACGGTTAAGGGCACAAAACAGGAGACCGTGCTGTTCTGCGGCGACCGTTGGAGCGATTTTGCAGGCAACGGCATCGGCTATAATCAGTGGGTGCCGTTGACAGTCAATGGCAATGATGTAAAGTTCAACTCTCTGAGCGAGTGGAATCTAGATGCAGTAACCGGTGAATGGTCAGTGGGTGCGGGCAATAACTACTGTCTGAACCCTTCTTTTGAGGCAGACCGCGTTTCACAGACCACGCTTGCGGGATGGAAGTTTTCCGGTACGGGCAACAGCAACCGCAAGGGCGGTCATACCGGAAACTGGTGCGCACAGCAGTATGATGCAAACGCATATAAGGCAACGATGACGCAGGAGCAGGCAGTGCCCAACGGCAATTATTCGCTGAAGGTGTGGGTCAAGAGTACCGGCGGGCAGAATAGTGCTTCCATCTATGTGCGCGGTTACGGCGGCGATGACAAAATCGTCAGTGTGAACAAGAAAATGGACAGTTGGACGCAGATCTCCATTGACAATATCGCCGTAACAACCGGAAAGGTGCAGATCGGAGTCTATTCCGATGCCAATGCCGGAAACTGGCTCATGGTTGACGATTTCACGCTGATCGGTGACGGCACGCCACCTGAACCGATTCACTATGAGGACGGCAAGTATATCAAGAATCTGGCAGTCAACGATTCTGAAAATGCCGCCGACTGGGCAGTTGTGATGCAGAAGCAGACCGGCAGCAATGTCTTTGGCGACCGTGCATTCACCTTTACTTCGATTCCGAAAACACTGGAAGGTGCAGAGTGGATTCAGACAGCCTGTGATTCCAAGAAATACGCAGGGGAAGAAGGAAACTTCACAGCCGGTACAGATATTTCTGCATATGTCGCGCTGGATACACGCATTACGGATATTCCCGCATGGCTCAGCGGCTGGACCAAGCTTTCTGATACGCTTACCGATGACGGTAATCCGATTGTAACCTATCAGCTTTACAAGAAGAATTTTGCAGCGGGCGAGACGGTCACGCTTGGCGCGCTGAATCAGTCGTCATGTGTCAATTATACCGTGGCTGTGACTGCACAGCAAGCGGAGCCTGTCGCCGGTGACATCAATCAGGACGGAAGCTGCAGTCTTGCAGATATGGTAATGCTGCAAAAGCATCTGCTGACCATTGGCACGCTGCCAGCAGAACAAGCGGCGATTGCCGATATGAATAGCGACGGCAGACTCAATGCAGTGGATCTGACGCTGCTGAAGCACTTGTTGATAGGCTAATGAATCAATGGCATACCAAAACCGCCGGCAGATGAATATGCCTGTAATCCTCATCGAAAAAGCCGGTTGGTATGTAACCCGAAAGGCAAATCCGCCTTTCGGGTTTGCTTTTTATGCCGGAAGCAGTGCCATTTCACTGGCTTCGTCCGTTGCTGCATTTGCCTACTGATCGCAGTCCGCCCAAACTGCTGCTGAAAACCCTGTTTCCTCGCGCACAATGATTTCCTATTCACTTTATAGACATGAGGCAAGCCCTTTCTGTTTTATTGAGAGAATGCAATCATCTCAAAATGGTTTTTCCTGCACCGTATCAGCCCATCCCTCTGCATCTTGCTCAGCTCATTGGACAGCACAGACCGTTCTACATTGAGATAGTCCGCAAGCTGCTGGCGGTCAAAGGGGATATCAAACGCACGGCGTTTCTTCTGCACAGAGACGGTGTTCAGATACGCCATGATTCGTCCACGCACCTGTCTCGGAGCTGTATGAAAGCTCCTGCTGGACAAATGCAGGTTCTTTCTGGTGGTAATCAGCAAAAGATTTGCCAGCAGCCTTGCCCTGACGTTGTCATCCAGTCTGCCGACAGCCTGCATATCAAGAAAAACGATGGTGCAGTTCTCGTTTGCACACACATCCACAAGCATCGGTTCGTTCGGCAGCAACGCATAGCTCTCGGCAAAGAACTGACCCTTGCCCACAAGGTTCAGAATGGTTCGAGTGCCCCACATATCGTTGCTTTCGACCGTTACGCTGCCTGAGGTTACAAAGCAAAGGGTACTGATCACATCTCCCGAATGCAATATCATCGTACCTTTTCCAAATGGCTTTTCCCGTGCGTGCAGTGTGGCGAGCAAGGCATTGACTTCGGCTTCCTCAAAGCCCTTGAACAACACGGAACCGATGAAAACGGAAATATCCATAAAACCTCCAAAATGTTGTAATTACAACATACTATCTCTTTGCATTATACTATACTGGTTACAGAAAGTCAAGGAGGTATGAACCATGATACGGAGAATTATTGAGATCAACGAGGAAAAATGCAACGGCTGCGGTCTGTGTGCGAAGGCTTGTCACGAGGGTGCTATCGCCATTGTCAATGGCAAGGCGAAGCTCATGCGTGACGATTTCTGTGACGGCTTCGGGGATTGTCTCCCTGCCTGTCCGATGGATGCCATACACTTTGTTGAGCGGGAAGCGGCAGCCTATGACGAAAAAGCGGTGCAGGAAAACAAGCAGAAGCAGTCTGCCTGTACGGGATTTACTTGCCCTGGTTCAGCTTTGCGGCACTTCACCCCGAAGGAGGATCACAGCGGTGCCCGTGTGAATAGCTGTTTGCGGCAGTTCCCGGTGCAAATCAAACTGCTCCCGAACAATGCGCCCTACTTCAACGGTGCTGACCTGCTGATCGCTGCGGATTGCACCGCGTATGCCTACGGAAACTTCCACCATGATTTCATCAGGGGCAAGATCACCCTCATCGGCTGTCCGAAGCTCGATGCTGTGGACTACGCCGAAAAGTTGACGGAAATATGCAGAAACAACGATATCAAGAGCATCACACTCACCAGAATGACCGTGCCGTGCTGCGGCGGTATGGAGTATGCGATCAAAGGGGCGATTGCAGCAAGCGGCAAGGAGATTCCCCTTACGGTGGCAGTGATTTCCCCAGACGGCAGTATTGTTGAAAGCAGATCATAATGGAGGCATCAAAACTGTGGAGGAAGATATGAGGATATTGGGCGTATGAGAAGAAATGACAGAGAAGTTACCGAACTGCATGATATCATTGGGATCATGAAAAGCTGCGATGTTTGCAGGCTTGCCCTGCATGATGAGGGCTATCCGTATATCCTGCCGCTGAACTTCGGAATGGCTGTGAACGGAGATAAGATCACGTTGTACTTCCACAGTGCTTTGGAGGGATACAAGGTGGGTCTGATCAAAAATGACAACAGAGCTTCGTTTGAGATGGACTGCAAGCACCAGCTTCAATACCTTGCGGATAAGGGCTACTGCACCATGGCGTATGAAAGTGTCATCGGCAGAGGACGGCTCCGTATCCTTTCCGATGAAGAAAAGCTTCCGGCACTGAAATTGCTGATGGCGCATTATCATAACGGGGAAGATATGCCCTTTGGTACGGCGGCAGTTTCCAGAACGCTTGTGTATGCTCTGGATGTTGAAAGCGTGACAGGCAAACGGAAAGTGCCCAGATGATGTTCACTTGCAAAACACTGGCGCAAAACCTGAGAATCTTACAGGATAAACAAACGCAGTCGGCAAATGCCGGCTGCGTTTTCCAGTATATAGACCAAAACTGTTGCTTTTCCGTATGCAATTGTACATATTCATTTTGCGCATAAACTGGAATTTGCGGGGTACCCCCGCGGTCAATTCCGGCTAAATGAACTATCTTGTTGTAGGCTGTCACTCGCGGGAGAGGAGCTCGACTTTTGAGAAGTTGTAAAGCTATTCCTCAAAAATTTTATATATTTATTGCTTCGGGAACAAAATCAATGTTGCGCCATTATCATCGAAAAATGTAATACACTTATATCTTGTTCCGAAATCTTTTAATTCACCATATTGTCCGCTCGCTTTATGACTAAACCGAATAATCATGTAGGTTTCGTCCGGCAAAGTTCCTGCGTTTCCAATATCCAATATCGTATTCTTATTTTTTAACTCTATTTCAATAATGCCAATAATTTTTTTGAATTCAGGAATTTCGTTCGCCTTGCTTTTTAAATATTCCAACGATGGATTATCTCTATTCATCATTGTTACCTCACAAATTCCGATTCCTCTGAGTAACCCAGGTTATTGTCTGCGGTTACTGTTGGAAACAATGCGTCTGGGATGCTTTGCCTTTTGCTTGCGGTAGATGATATAGCACACAATGCATACCACCAGATAAATCAGCGACAGGCACAGCGCACTTTTCCATGCAATGCCGAGATATTCCGAGGTAAAAAAGCCGGGAATGATGCTGAGATTATACTTCCAGAAGGAGCGTTCCACGGAGGATGCCGCGATCAGATCAATTTCATCCAGCACTTCACCCGAATGCTTCAGCGTTATAGTGCCAAGCTTTTGCCCCTCTTGAATGGGAGCCTCAACATTTTCATCAATGGTCACGATCTGTTGGATCAGGTTGATGTCCATGGTATCGCACCAGATGCAGGAGTAGCCTCTGACAGGCTTGACAATCACATAATCGGCACCCTTTGCGTTCTCCACCTTCACCTCGTCGATCTCAGTGTTTGTGGTCAGCAGCTTTTCATAGGAGAGATGGGAATAAGCCCATTCGATGATGGTGTTTGCATCCTCCAGATGGTAGAAGCGGTTTGCACCGGTTTCTTCATCATACATGGGAGATTCCAAGCACACCAGCAGATAATTGTTGCCATCTCGCGATGCCTTGCAAGCAATGGCTCTGCCCCATTCCTGCAAATTACCCGTCTTAATGCCTTTGACACCCGTGCAGTAGTATTTGCTTTCGGGGTCACACATGATATTGGAATGCGTCCAAGTCCAGTCGGTGGTTTTCCCCTTTGTCTGCGCCGTGGGGGGGGTATATTTCGCTGCACAGGCAATGACCTCAAAACGGGGGACGCTCATAGCATAGTGCAGCATGGTCATCATATCTCTGGCAGTTGTGACCTGTCTTGCGCTGTACAAGCCGGCTGCGTTGGTGAAGCGCGTGTTGGGCATACCAATGGCTTCTGCTTTGGCGTTCATTTTATCCACAAAGGCTGCCTCATTGCCATTGCCGAAATGCATAGCGAGCATGGTTGCCGCCTCGCAGGAGGAGGTCAGCAGCATGGCATAGAGCAAATCCTGCACGGTCAGTTCATCGCCTGCGTTGATATTTGCATAGCGCAGGTCACTTTGATATTCGTAGTCGTGCAGCGCATCAAACCAGACCTGCTGTGCCATAACAGTTTCTGTTTCGATATTCACGCCGCTTTCCAGCACCACAATGGCAGCCATGACCTGCGCAAGGGTTGCAGGCATTTGTTTCATATCGGCATTTTTCTCATACACGATCATGTTTAGGTCCATATTCAGCAGCACAGAGGACTTGCTGTATACGGCTTCCGTGGGGGAGAAATTCAGTGCCTTTGCCGATTGTGGCGCAGGCAGCAAGGTCAGGCAGCACAGCAGCGTTAGCAGCAGGCTGAGCAGTCGGTTTTTTCGCATAGCTTCATCTCCTATGGGCAAGCATTGTACTGTACCTATTATAACAGATATTTCGGAAAAAGGGAATAGCTTTTCACATTTTTTTTGCTATGAACAACAATGCAGGGATTTGAGAATGCGCGCAGGATAATTTGCACGAAAATACAACGAATTCAGCATAAAAATTCAATTGAATGCCGGTGGGTTTACGAGAGACCAGCGGCACAGCAAGATAATCTGTAAAAGCAGCAATAAAATATACGATTTGTTATTGACATTCTCGGCATTTTGCGTTATGATAGTATCACATCATAGAGAAGGGATTGAGCTTATGGCAAAGAAAACCTTGGGAATTGTTCTGGCATTTTGTATGACGCTGACGGCGCTTCCGCTTTCAGGCAGCCGCGTCGAAGAGAATGTCCATGCGCTGGATAGCGCAGCTTGTATGTTCCATTCTACCTTTGAAAGCGGCACAGAGCAGTGGTCTGCGCGAGGCAGCAGCAGTGTTACAGCCACGCAGAAAAAAGCCTTTGCAGGGTCGCAGTCGCTGTATGTCAGCGGCAGAGCAAGTGCCTGGAACGGTGCAGGCTATACGCTTTCATCCACACAGTTTACAGCGGGTCAGGCGTATTCTTTTGGCGTGACAGTCATGCAGAACAGCATCGCCAGTGAGGATTTTAAGCTTTCCTTGCAGTGTGAGATTGACGGCGAAGCGCAGTATCTGTCTGTGGCGCAGGGCAGCGCACAAAAAGGCCAGTGGCTCATGCTTGCAAATGAATCTTTTCTCATTCCACAGGGGGCGGAAAATCTGCTGCTGTATGTGGAAACACTGGAAAACCTAACCAGTTTTTATTTGGATGAAGCGGTCGGTGGCAGCGAGGGCATGGCATATGCTGTGCAGGCAAATCCGTTGCTGGGCGATGTCAACCGTGACGGTAGTATTACTGTGGCGGATGTGTATACAATGCGTGAGATACTCTCTGTCCAGCGGCAAGGCGGTGATTTGCAAACCGATGATATGGACGCAAACGGTCGCATTGATGCGGTGGATCTGACCTTGCTGAAACGGTATGTGATGAATCCGCCGGAGGTTGAGGAAGAACCCGATCTGCCCGAGCGCGTGGAGGGTACATGGTACAACACCGCAGATATCTCCTGGATTGACCCTGCAAAACCGATGGTTGCATTGTCATTTGATGACGGCCCCGTGGGAATTGCCGCTACCGATACGTCCATCCGCATTCAGAATGCCATTGCCGATGCAGGATTCCATGCGACATTTTTCTATTGCGTCAATCTGTGGGGCAAAGTGCTCAACTCTACAACGGAGCAGGAGATCATCCGTGCCCATGAGCTTGGCTTTGAGGTCGCAAACCATACCTATTCGCATCCCGATCTGTCAACCCTGAGCGCAGCAGAAGTGCAGTCACAGATCAACGATTGCGCCCGTGAACTGACCCGTCTGACGGGCCGCACTGATTTCCTCATTCGTCCGCCCTATCTCGCCGTGAATCAGACCGTGCAGGCAAATGCAGGCGCGCCGCTGATTACCTGTGCAGTGGATTCTCTGGACTGGAATCAGGCGACCGCACAACAGATGATCGACTCGCTGACGCAGAAAATGAATGACGGCTCGTTGGATAATGCCATCGTCCTGATGCATGAAACCAATGCTTCCACCGCACAGGCCGTTGAGTATCTGGTGCCTGTGCTGAAAGCAAATGGCTGGCAGGTAGTTACCATTTCCGAAATGTTCCGTGCAAATGGAAAAGATATGTACGACGGTCAGATCTACCGCAGCGCAAACTAAATCTCCGATATTGCAAAGAAACAAGCCCATGTTCTCTCACAAGGGAGTGCATGGGCTTTTTCCGGCTGCTTCTTGCTGGGTGTAGAATAAAACGGGCAAAGAAAAAGAGCAGCTGCAATGCATGGTAACCTGAAGGTCAGTCACTGAAAGGTGCGGGCATTGTATATGACGACGCCATGGGGTATCTCACCAGTATCGTTTTCCAATCGGAATGTTACGGAATAGA
Source organism: Oscillospiraceae bacterium (assembly GCA_016295145.1). Taxonomy (GTDB): domain Bacteria; phylum Bacillota; class Clostridia; order Oscillospirales; family Ruminococcaceae; genus Firm-04. The sequence continues at coordinate 46 of JAEDLR010000041.1, read as the reverse complement.
CCTGCGAAGCCAATCATCCAGAAACTGCATCTGCGCATTGGTATGG
>JAEDLR010000091.1 GCA_016295145.1 Oscillospiraceae bacterium | reverse complement strand
TCTTCCACATCAAATGCAACGATCTCAATCTCAGCCTGTTCATATTGCTCTTTCATGTTTTTCACCTCGTATTTGAATAGCTTCCACCGATAGGCGTCCAGCTTGTGAAGCGTTCGCCGTTTGACACATCGCCGTCAGAGTCAAAAGTCAGAGAACCAAGCAGATTGCTGTTCACGGTAATATCCGCCGTGAGGACTGCGTTTGCATTTGTGTTTTCGAAGTTTACATACTCTGCAAACCAGTAAAGCTCGCCGGCTGTTCCTATCTGGTATACGCCGTAGTATTTTGACGGTTCTGTCAGTCTGATTTCCTCCGCACTTGCTTTCAGTCCGAAGTAGGTGCTGAACATTCCGCCGGGGAAATACAGCAGCATGGACAAAAGCATTGCCACCACGGACAGAAACGCTGTGATTCTCTTTGCCCGTGTGTTTGCCATAAAAATTCCTCCCCTTAACAATTCATCATGGTATGTGTTTTCTTTCCTTCGCGCGTTATAACATTCGCTGTTCCCATACAATCTTCCCACAGATCAAAATTGATTATTCTGTTAGACTGCATCTATATTGTACCACAAAATCGCAAATCTGTCGATATCTTTTCTAATTCTATACAGTTCTGCAATATCTGTCCCTTGGCACACACGATAAAAGTGCAGTATCATTTGCACCAGTATGTCATCTTTTTGATGAATCATGTTATTGTCTGGTACTCATCGCTGTGCTATAATATTGCAGCAAACCAAAAATGATCATGGGGGAAATGATATGAAACCAATTACAAAGGCGTCCCACAGATTAACGGCAATCGGTACGGCATTGATGAGTGCAGTAGTTCTTTGTACTGCTTTGCCAAAAAACACAGCATCTTCCGCATCGGTGGATTATCCGCCGGTGCTGCTGCGTATCAGCACCAGTGATAACAGCAGCAACCTGAGTATCTCCGGCACGGCAGACAAATCTGCCTGTGGTACTGCTGCCATGCAAAATACGCAAAATGAAAGCTGGCGTTTTGATTACACCGGCACGGATTCCAACGGCTGCTATTACCGCATTGTCAATCAGGCAAGCGGCAGAGTGCTCACGCCAATGGGATATTCCCTCACCGATGGAACAGACTGCGTGATCTTTGGTAACGAGAATGAGAAATCGCAGTACTGGTATGTCAAGGCTGTGGATAAAGACAGCTATGGCAGTGATCTGCACTATCAGATTCTGAATTATGCGGACAAAAACCTCGCGCTGACAAACGGAAACCAAATCACGCTCCAAAAATACAGCGGCAGCAGTACGCAGAAATGGCTGCTGAATGCAGTCGGTTTGCAGGGCTTCGGCGGCTACTGCAAAGACATGAACGGCAAGGAAAAAGCGTGCAATCTCGGCGGAACGCTGGGCAAGGTCGTGGAAGTATCCACTCTTGATGAATTGAAAGCTGCCTGCACAAATAACGAAACCTGTACCATCGTTATCACGAAAAACATCAGCAAAACCGGTACATATCAAAAGGATGGCAACGGGCGCTACCGCTTCACGGATGCCAAAATCTACGTCAATCCCAATAAAACAATCATTGGCAGCTATGGCGCACATTCACTTTATAATGTATTCTTTCAGACTTTCGGCGAGAATTACGGCCCGGGGCATGATCTCATCTTCCGCAATATTGAAATCTCACATGACAAGGAGCTCAACAGTGACAATATCTGGGAATTTGCCTACGGCTCCAATTACTGGATCGACCATATCACATTTATCGGGCATGATAAAGTCAACGGTGCTTCAACCAGGACCGATGACTGGGATAAATTCCTGAATTTCAAGGGGAATACTGATTTTATCACGATCTCTGACTGCAAATTCGGTCTGCATGAATACGGTGTACTGCTAGGCTACCCGACCGATACACAGGAAACCTACGATCAATACAATGACCATCCCTGTGTGACGCTGACGAGCAATTTCTATCAGAACTGTATCACACGTGCACCGGGTCTCATGCGATACGGATATTTCCACTCTCTCAACAACTATGTCATCAATTTCGACATGGGATATACCATTTATACTGCCTGCAAGCTGTTTTCCGAATCCAATTATTTTGATGCCGGTACAGGCAAAGGCTCTGTTGTAAATGACACCGTAAGCAGCAATGATATCTCCTCGAAGTATCCTGGTGTCTATACCGACATCGGCTCAACGCTTATACATTCATCCTATGGCTTGAACGGGAAAACCGACCCTGCCCCTTGGCGTAGTGGGTCACCATCACACGGTAGTAATAACCGCTATAGTATCCCCTTTGCTCAATTGCAAGTGTGGATGGCTTTCGCACCTTTATCATTTTACAGAATAACCCCACAGCAGCCAAAGCCTCTGTGGGGTTGATTTTGCTTAGCTAGTGTATGCATTTGCATCCAGATAGACAGTGCAATATTCCAATAATGCGCCAGTAGCAGCATTTCCTGCCAAGTAGTTTTGTATTGCCGTCGCATCGGCAGATGTCAAGACACCGTCTTCGTTTACATCCATAGCTTCAAAGGAAAGGACACAATCACCAATAACAAAGTTTGCAGGTATGTAATTCATAAAATTGGCGGCTGTAACAGGGGTACCATTAGCGTTGGCTATGATGCGCAAAATAAACTGTGCGTCACCAATGGCAATACGCCCATCCAACGTGGCATCACCAATACGGAAGATGTTGACCATTTGACAGTATTCGCTTACTGTAAGCTGACCGTAATCCTCTTCACCTATACATAATACGTTGACCTCACAATCGGTAACCGGCAGTACGCTTGACCCGCTTATGCGACGAAAATAAATAGAGAACAAAGTACCATCATCGGTTATGTTGTTTGTTTCATTAACAATCACATTGCACCAGCATCCCAATTCATTATCCCAACATACACCGGAGCATTTTGCGCCCGCAGATATTGCCAAACTACCGGCAGTACAATATGCCCTATTCCCAGAAGCAGTTACAACAGCAAACTCATCAGAATTATAATAAAGATTTGCACAGAACTCCAGAAATCCTTCATTATCCTGTACATGCATGGTAAATTTAAAATCACCTGCCTGAGTATATGCACTGTCGGATACTGTCAGCCGTTCTACAGTACACCACGACGTGGTAGCTGCGCTGGCACTGACTGCATTCGCATTGAACGAATACACGCAAACAATCACAGCAGCCAAAGAAAACAGAAAAGAAAGAATATGCTTCATTCCTGAACACCTCCATTCAAAATCTCTTCGTAGTTTTCGCCATACAGCTTTGTATAGAAAAGATGATGAAAAGTTTCCCAGCATTCATTCAGTATCGGCCCCAAATCTTCCGATTCCCATGCCTGTACAAGCATTTCATTGGACACATAGGCAGTTCGATCCATAAAGAATTCTTCCGGAGACACTCCATTCGGAACGATTATCGCATATTCCCAATAAAGCCGTACCACACCGCCGTCAGCAAAATTTACTTCACCGAATGTCCCTGTATTATCAAACTCACCGGTGACATCCGCCAACAGCTTTTGTCCCTCTGTCCAATAGGGTGGATACTTGCCGGCATTACCATACGCCTGAGCGGCATACGAAATCTCGACATCATCCAAGACATCCACAACGCCATCCATGTTCACATCGCCGAGGGAATAATCCTCTACACCGGCG
>JAEDLR010000090.1 GCA_016295145.1 Oscillospiraceae bacterium | reverse complement strand
TGACCGCACGCAACTCCTCGGGCGTTTCTACGCCCTCAGCCAGTGCCAGAAAACCGTTTGCGTGGGCAAATTCAATGACATTGGTGACAAAGTGCTGCTTTTTCGGCTCCTCGTGGATATTGCTGATGAGGCTACGGTCAATTTTCACATAGTTGGGTGCGTAGTGCAGCAGATTGGTGATATTGGAGTAACCGGTACCGTAATCATCTACCGCAATTTCCATGTCTGCGCGCTGGCAGCGGTTCTGGATATTGATCCGTTCTTCGCCAACGACTTCGGTACGTTCTATAAACTCCACAACAAGACGCGGTAGCAGATCGGAATATTCTTCGCGCAGCTTATCAAAGTCGGCATCCGTCAGAAAATGTCCTGGAATGCTGTTGATAAAGATCTTGTGGTTGCCAAACTGCGGCAGATCCTCACGCAGCTTTTTCAGTACATTGTGATAGGTCAGCCATTCCACATCATACAGTCTGCCCAGTGCGGCTGCATATTGCAGCATCACCAGCGGCGAAACGCGCTGCTCACCATTGGTACGCATCAACGCTTCATACGCAAAAATCTCACCTGTTCTGGCGTGTACAATTGGCTGGAAGTGGTATGTCAGACGGTTTTCGGATAGCACATTGGCGACGAGCTGAGCGGTTGCGTCATCGGAGATCACTATATCGTCCGGCTGCACGGTATTGTGCTTTTCGGCATTTTTCCTGCTGATGAGCTCTGTAATGCAGCTTTCGGCGTTCACCTGTGCGGTCAGGGGTACGGTCATCCGTGCTGAATGCAGCTCGATGCTGTAATTCTTGCCGGATACCTGATTATAGCTGCTGATACGGCGGTGCAGCACATCACGGAGTGCCTCGGCAGTATTGATGCTGAAATCGGACAACACGAGGGCAACTAAAAACTCATCGCCGCTGATACGCGCCGAGATAATATTGCCGTCAGTGCAATCGGAGATCGCTCCGGCAAGGCTCAGCAAAGCCTGGTCGCCTTCGTTATGACCAAATACCGCATTGATCTGGCGCAAGTTAGAAAGCTCAAAAATCAGCAATGCCAGATGTTGGTCCTCGGCTTGTCCGGCTTCTATGTGCTCCTGTAAGGCTTTGATTGCGCCATTCATGTTGAGCATACCGGTCAGTGAATCACGCACACGGGCAGAAAGCAATGCTTCGTTGATTGCCTGCAAACGTGAACTGCTCAAATGCGAAGCGATCACATTGCTGCCGGCGTGAATCAGATTCGGCAGCTTGAAGCATTCCTCATCCATATCGTTGCCGTAGTAGGCATAGTAGCCGTACACCTCATCCTGCCAGTAAATAGAAGTGAGCAGTATCGCTGTGCGCCGCGCAAAGATATCCGAAAGCTGTGGAATGATCTCATTGCGCGGTATCATAGCATAGCGTTTTTCCTTACCCTTGAGAGTAACGGTATTCATCAGCTCACTGCCATCAGCAAAGTGGCTGAAGGCAGTTGCCGGCGTTTCGGCAGCAAGGCAATCGCGCAGACAGATGCAGGAATGCTGCGGCATATGACTTGCCAGTACATTGAGATAGTCAATGACAGTACAATTGGGGCGATCCATCAGCATACCAAGATAGTGGTGCGCATAGGATTCCAGCATGACGCTTGCCTGCAAGCGGTTATGGTAGAATTCTATTGCCTGATTCTGGTCAAGCCGCTCCGTCACGCGGCATCCGCAGGATTCGGAAAGACATAAAAGCGGAGGCACCTCATGGGCGGCATCGACCTCGCAGCCATCCAGCACCAGTTCTGCCACATCGAAGAATGTGGTGGTCATGGTGGCAAAATCTTTGGCGCAGGTGGTAAGGCGGGGCGTATGGTACTGCTCACGGATCACGCCGTCACAGCCCGTGATGATGATGTCATCCGGCACGCTCAGACCATGGCGGCGCAGGACGGTACAGCAGGCCATTGCCATATCGTCATTTGCACAGACGATTGCATCAGGAATATCGTATGCAAGCAGCTTTTCGGCGGCGATCATGGCAGGCTTTGACCAATAGTCGCCATATGCCACGCGCATATCGTCAAAGGGGATGCCGTTTGTGCGCAGCACCTCCTGATAGGCAACTACCATGCATTCCGAGCCGTAATTGCCTCGGATACCCGTAATCAGATCCACCTTGCGGCAGCCATGTATGGTAACGATATGATTGAGCAGATCTGTGAAGCCCTGATTGGAGTAGCAGAACACACTGGTGCAGCCGGAATACTGGCTGTCGTACGCCAGAACAGGGATATGATGCGCATTGGCTGCGGCGCAGATCAGCTCGGAAACGGTGCGGTTTGCAATGGTTTCAGACATCATGACAATGACATCGGCGATATCAAAGGGAATGAGGTCAAAAACGCTGTGACAGCCTGCATCGTCAGCACCGAAATTTGCATTTTCCAGTGCGGAATTGCAAATGAGAACGGCGTAGTTACGTTTTTCAGCTTCTTGTGTGAAATAGCGTACACTTTTGCGTACTTCGTCATTATGAATTTGTGCTGTACAAAGCACAAACAGTTTTTTTCCGCCGATCATGGTTTTTGTAACGCACCCTTTCTTCCAAGAAGATAACAGTTTGTATATTTGTCTCATTCTATCACATTTTTACGATAATGTCAATAGCACGGTGATTATTTTTATGGATTTTTACATCAAAAGGAGTGCTTTATCGACTGCGATTTCGCACGGGGGCAATGCTTCTCATAAAAAAGCACTGCCCCAAAAGCAGCGCTTTCATATCGTGGGCATGATCATGCTTTCTTTTCAAAGCTCACGCCCTGTCTGGTCTCACGGATCTCCCAACCCAGTGCCTGGATCTCTGCGCGCAATGCGTCTGCTTTGGCAAAGTCTTTTGCCTGACGTGCAGCCTTGCGCTCCTCTGCCAAAGCGAGCACTTCAGCAGGTACTTCGGGTGCAGCAGTATCGCCGGTAACTGTCTTTGCATTTTCGATCAATCCCAGAGAAAGCACGCTGTCCATCTCCGCAATGCAGGCAAGTTTCGTTGCGGCATTGGTTTTGGATTTCAGCACATCATACAGCACAGTGATTGCCTGCGCGGTGTTGAGGTCATTATCCATTGCCCCGCGGTACTGCGTCATATACGATGCTTTTGCGTCTTCATCAATCGTCTCTGCAGGGGCAGCCAGCAGAGTTGCGATTTTTGCCAGCAGTTTCTGATATGCCTGTGCTGCGTTGTCAAGATTCTCATAGGAGAACACCAGCGACTTGCGGTAATGGGATTGCAGGCAGAAGAAGCGGTATGCCATGGGGGAATAACCCTTGCTTTCCAGCAAAGAAACGGTCAGGAACTCACCGGAGGACTTGCTCATCTTGCCGTTGTTGGTATTCAGATGCAGCACGTGGAACCAGTGCTTGCACCACGGATGCCCCAGATATGCTTCACTCTGTGCGATTTCGTTGGTGTGGTGGGGAAATACATTATCAATACCGCCGCAGTGCAGATCGAGGGTTTCACCGCAATATTTCATGCTGATGCCGGAGCATTCAATATGCCAGCCGGGGTAACCCAATCCCCAGGGGCTTTCCCATTTCAGTTCCTGATCGTCAAACTTGGATTTTGTAAACCACAGCACAAAATCTGCCTTATTGCGTTTATTTGCGTCTGCGTCTACGCCATCGCGCACACCAACTTCAAGATCTTCCTCTTTAAAATCGAGGAATACATAGTAACGCTCTAGTTTTGAGGTATCGAAGTAGATATTGCCGCCTGCTTCATAGGCATAGCCCTTTTGCAGCAGCACCTCTATCAAATGGATAAATTCATCAATGCAGCTGGTTGCAGGGGCAATCACATCGGGGGATTTGATGTTGAGCTTTTTGCAATCATCAAAGAAAGCGTCGGTA
>JAEDLR010000004.1 GCA_016295145.1 Oscillospiraceae bacterium | reverse complement strand
CATCTGCACCGTACTGGTCAACCACATCGTTGGGATCAATGACATTGCCCTTGGTTTTGGACATCTTGTCGCCGTCGGGGCCAAGAATCAGCCCCTGTGCGGTACGCTTTGCATAGGGCTCATCGGTGGGTACTGCGCCGATATCATACAGGAACTTATGCCAGAAACGCGAATAGATCATGTGGCGCGTAACGTGCTCCATACCGCCGTTGTACCAGTCCACAGGCAGCCAGTATTTCAGCGCGTCCATATCTGCCAGACAAGTATCGTTGCCCGGATCACAATAGCGCAGGAAATACCACGAAGAACCTGCCCACTGGGGCATGGTATCGGTTTCACGCTTGGCGGGTGCGCCGCAGTGGGGACAAGTGCAGTTGACAAAAGAATCCAGCTTGGCGAGAGGGCTTTGACCGTCCGTGCCCGGCTCGAAATTCTCCACAGGGGGCAGACGCAGCGGCAACTCCTCATAAGGAACAGCCACGATACCGCAATGTGGGCAATGCACCAGCGGGATCGGCTCGCCCCAGTATCTCTGACGGTTGAATGCCCAATCCTTCATCTTGTACTGCACGCCTGCTTCGCCGCAGCCCATACGCTCCAGCACGGTCATCACCTTGGCGATGGCATCCTTCTTGTTGGTCAGGCCGTTGAGCTCACCGGAATTGACCAGTTCGCCCTCGCCGGTATATGCCTCTTTGGTGATATCGCCGCCCTTGATGACCTCGATGATATCAATGCCGAACTTCTTTGCAAAATCATAGTCACGGGTATCGTGGGCAGGCACTGCCATGATCGCGCCAGTGCCGTAGCCCATCATGACATAATCAGAGATGTAGATGGGGATTTCCTTGCCGGTCAGCGGATTGATCGCCGTGAGACCCTCAATCTTCACACCGGTTTTATCTTTGACCAGTTGGGTACGCTCGAACTCAGTTTTCTTGGCGCACTCCTCTTTGTAGGCATCCAGTGCAGCAATGTTGGCAATGCTGTCGCGATACTTCTGGATCATGGGATGCTCCGGTGCCATAACCATAAAGGTCACACCATAAAGCGTATCGGGACGGGTGGTGTAGATGCGAAGCTGCTCATCCTGCTCCTTGATCTTGAAGTTCACAAACGCGCCCGTGGATTTACCGATCCAGTTTTGCTGCTGCAGCTTGATGTTGGGCAGATAATCAACGGTTTCCAGACCTTCCAGCAGTCGATCGGCGTATTGGGTAATGCGCAGATACCAAACATCCTTGGTTTTCTGCACAATCTCGCTGTGGCAGATATCGCACTTGCCGCCCTGAGAATCCTCATTGGACAGCACGACCTTACAGCTTGGACAGTAGTTCACAGAAGTCTTATCGCGGAATACCAGACCCTTCTCAAACATTTTCAGGAAGATCCACTGTGTCCACTTATAGTAGCGCTCCTCGGTGGTATCCACCACGCGAGACCAATCGAAGGAGAAGCCCACACGCTTGAGCTGCTGCGTAAACTTCCGGATGTTCTTGTCGGTCACGGCTCTGGGGTGTACACCTGTTTTGATGGCGGTATTCTCGGTGGGCAGACCGTAAGCATCAAAGCCAATGGGGAATAGCACATTATAGCCCTGCATACGGCGCTTTCTGCTGACGACTTCCAACCCCGAATACGCCTTGATATGGCCCACGTGCATACCGGCGCCCGAGGGATACGGGAACTCTACCAGTGCATAGAATTTCGGCTTGGTATAGTCATTTTCGGCGGCAAACACCTTATGCGCATCCCAGTATGCCTGCCATTTTTCTTCAACCTCATGAAAACGGTATTCCTGCATAATTTTTTGCTTCCTCTCTGTAAAATAAGCTAAATGTTGTTTGATTTACAATGTCTGCGAATATCGGGCAGAAAAGCCAGTAACACACCACCGCCAACATCCATCAAACCTTCGATCAGGTAGATAAGGTTTTGGGGCAGATGGGTGACATTCTCCACAAAATGGGTGCAAAACAGCGCGACCAGCACAATGCCGACAACAATATTGCTCCACTTTACGCCAAAAAACAGACAGACTGTTGCGGCAACGGCGACCAGCAAAGAGATTAGGTTGATGCCCCCGCCGATGATGCCGTTGATGATCGCTTTGAGTATCATATATCCACCCACTGCCGTCGCCAGCAGTTGACCGCGTTCCATTTTCACAGCGCATCCTCCTCGATCAGCAGGTGGGAGATATCGACCTGCTCACCGTCCGCCCACAGACGCTCCAGTTGGTACTCTGCACGGGTATCCTCATAGAATACATGGACTACGATATCGGCATAGTCCAGCACGATCCAGTTGGCGCTGCGATATCCCTCCGTACTTTTCGGCTCCACGCCGCACTGGGAAAGCTCGTATTCCACCTCCCCTGCCAGTGCCTTTACCTGGGTGGTGCTGGTACCGGTTGCGATCACAAAATAGTCTGCGATGATGGTCAGGTTGGTAATGCCGATCACACGGATGTCTTTTGCCTTCTTCTTGTCCAGCGTCTGCACAATTTTTTCCAGTTTTTCCTGTGTCGTCATAGGTTCCTCCTTTGATTTTTCGTTCCTTGATTGATTCAGTCACCGTCAAAGGTATCGCCGCCGATGACGGCACCCAGATCGGTGGATTCGTAATCGTAAGTGGTATCGCGATAATTGCCCTCGGTGACCAGTTCACGGATGGGCAGTTGAAATATCGGCTGATAATAGGGGCGGAAACGGAGATTAAGCAGTTCCACCGCCGGTTGATAGTGCACCGACCAGACCGAATAGCTTGCGCCCTTGGGCTCCGGCCGATGGTTGACCGCCTCGCCGGGGAGCATATACATCGAAATACGCTCCATGCCGATGGTTTGTGCAAAATCGGCAAGCTTGCGCATTTCATCAATGGAAAGATCCGAATATACCAGTTCTTCATGAATGATGGTATTGGCATAACGCAGCAGCGAAAAAGTACCGATATCGCAGACTTTTTGCATCAACGCTGCAAGAAAGATACGCTGCGCCTGCATTCTGCCAATATCGCCCTCGGTATAGCCGTGACGATAACGCACCATCCATTCCGCCTGCTGGCCGGTTAATGTCTGCTTGCCTGCATATATGATTTTGTCCGCTTCGTAGCGGATCGTGTAGGGCATATCAATGGGCACGCCGCCAATGAGATCCACAATGTCCACGATGTCCTCACAGCCCGTGGTAATATAGCGGTCAATGGGAATGCAGAAGGTTTCCTCAATGCAGTTCACCACACGCTGCACGGCAGACACGGACGGGTCACCAAGGGCATACACGCTGTTGATCTTTCCGCCGATAAACGAGGTATATTCGGGTACATAGGTATCCCGCGGAATCTGCAACACATGAATCTGATTGCCTGCGATATCGAATACGGCAAGCATGATCACATCGGTATTGCTGCGCTGTTCATCCAGCCCCAGAAACAGGATGCTGAACTGCCCCTCACGAATCTGATCGAGGTCGAGCCCGTCATCAAACTCTGCAGGTTCCTGCACATCTGCCTCACTTTTCACCGCAAAGGAATACTCCTTGGAATCCAGCGTTCCCTGCTGTCCCGTAAAGGGCTTCCAGTGACGGAATTTGTCCATCAGGGAGATCTGTGTTTTCACGGTTCTGCCATTGGCATCGGTGTATTCATAGGGAATCAGCTTTGCATAGAGGATCATTACCGCAGAGATTCCCACTGCCAATACAATGACAATCACCACACCCAGACGCTCCGAAAAACGCATGGGACGGTATTTTTTATGTTTCTTCTGCCGATGCACGGCGACGGTCGTATTTCCGCTTTTTGCCATATACTGCTCCTTTGGCGAACAAACGCTGCATTCTGCTATCTGCCATACAGATCTTGAAAACTTCCTGTTTATTCGCCGCAGAAAGCGGCAATCGTTTTATTTGCTGTCAGGCTTGGTTCTTGCGGCAATACGCCGCAGATAATCATTATATGCTTCGGCGGTACATACCGGCAACGGTGTGCCTTTTTTCAACACACTTTCTATCGAAAAGGATATGCCTGCAAGCATCGCCTTATGCAGATCCGAAAAAGCCAATTTGCGGATACGATCCACGTCACGGTAGCTGCGGTCCGCGGAAATGAGATCTGCCATGTAGACGACCTCCTCCAAAACCGTCATATTGGCATGCCCGACGGTATGCCACCGTGCGGCACCCAGCACCTCACGGTTTTCGATGCCAAGGGTATGCTGCATATACGAGGCGGCGGCAATGCCATGCCACACGGGTCTGCAAAGCCACTCCACATCTTCTACGGGAAAACTGCCGCTGCGCATGAGGGTTTCCTGCTCCTCCGGGGGCAGTTCCTTGCAGCAATCGTGCAGCAGCCCTGCAAGATATGCCCAATCGGGGTCTGCGTGCCAACGTACTGCCAGCTCACGGGCGGAATTGGCAACATTCACCGAATGCGTAAACCGCTTTTTGGAGAGCCTTGCACGCAACAATACGATATAACTCTGAAATTGTGTTGTGAACTGCGATTGCTCCATACAAACGCCTCCTTACAAGGATATCATTGACGGTACAATCCGTATACATTCATATATTGTACTACATTTTCGGGCAAAAGGCAAGAGCAATTTTCATTCTTTTGCATTTTCTCACGAATTTGCGTGGAAGAAACAGGCAATGCCGCAACAGACAGCACAAGGATATCCGCTGATTTCCCGCACTGTTGCATCTGCTGCTGCAACGCCTCTGCCTTCTGACGCAGTTGCGCTTCATCACCGTACTGCCGGGACACCGCGCAAACCGCTGCCATCTCCAGAATATCCGTCCAACGGTACCAGCGGTCAAAGGTCAGCAGCATATCGCTGCCAATCATCAGCGTCCACGCCACATGGGGATACTGCGCTTTCAGGTGCGTGAGTGTTTCCACGGTATAGGATTTCCCGTCTTTGCGAATTTCATAATCGGATACCGCAAGCCAGTCATATGCCCTTGCTGCAAGCTTGCACATGGCATACCGATGCTCGGCACCCACATAAGCGGCAGAGGATTTATGGGGCGCGGTACCGGTGGGCATCAGCAGCACATAATCCAATCCACAGGCAGTTTTTACGGATTCCGCCAGATGCAGATGCCCGTTGTGAATCGGGTTGAAACTGCCGCCGAACAATCCGACGCGCATTGTTACTTTCCCTTACCCTTTGCAGGCACCAGTTCAATGACAGGCTGTTTGGGATTGGGCTTATACAGCACAAAACGGCTGCCGATGACGCATACCACATCGGCTTCCACGGCGGCAGCGATTTCCTCTGCGGCTTCTCTGGAGGAATACTCGGCGTTTTCCAGCACCCGCAGCTTGATGAGTTCTCTGGCACGCAGTGCGTCCTTGATCTGTTGGAGCATTGCTTCCCCGATGCCGCCCTTGCCTACCTGAAAAATCGTTTCCATGGAGTTTGCCAGACCGCGCAACTGTGCGCGTTGCTTACTTGTCAACATGATTTGTCCTCCTCAAAGGCTTTGCTGCATCAGCAGTGCCACAACTTGTTCCAGGGCACGCTTGCGATGGCTGACGGCGTTTTTCTCCTCTGCCGTAAACTCCGCAAAGCTACGCCCGTTGATCTCAAACACCGGGTCATATCCAAAACCGTTTTCCCCATGGGGGGCATACCCGATGCAGCCATCCACCCTGCCCTCCACGGCATATTGCGTTCCGTCGGGGGCGATCAGGCACATGGCACAGGCAAAATGGGCACCGCGTTGCGCTCTCGGCACAGCTTTCATCAGAGAAAGCAGCTTTTCACATCGTTGTGCATCGGTGGCATCCTCCCCTGCAAATCGGTGAGAATACACACCGGGCGCGCCGTCTAGGGCATCCACGCAAAGACCGCTGTCATCCGCCAACACATAGCAATTTTGTTTTTTCGCAGATTGCAGATCAAAAATTGCCTGCGCCTTGATCGCGGCATTCTCGGCAAAGGTCGTGCCGTTTTCTTCCACTGCAAGATCAATGCCTGCCTCGCGCTGTCCACAGACGTTCAGCGCAGTATCGCTTAACATCTCGCGGATCTCACGCAACTTGTTCTGATTATTCGTTGCCAGAATCAACAGCATTTTCCCCATCCTCCTGTTCAATATCGGCAACCGCTTCACGGTCAAAGAGAGCCTCTACAAAATCCTTGGAAGAAAACGCCTGCAAATCATCAATGGATTCGCCCACGCCAATGAGTTTCACAGGAATCTTCAGTTCATTGCAGATGGAGATCACGATACCGCCCTTTGCGGTGCCGTCCAGCTTTGTCAGCACAATGCCCGTGATGGGCGCAACCTCCTGGAACAGCCTTGCCTGATTGACGGCATTCTGACCTGTGGTGGCATCCAACACCAGCAAACACTCTCTGGCGCAGCCCTCTGCTTCGCGGTCGATGACACGGTTGATCTTTGCAAGCTCCTGCATCAGATTCTTCTTGTTGTGCAGTCTGCCAGCGGTATCACAGATCACCACATCACAGCCTCTTGCCTTGGCGGCAACCACCGCATCATAAACCACTGCAGCAGGGTCACTGCCCTCGGCATGGCGCACTAAAGTGACACCTGCACGGTCTGTCCACACGGCAAGCTGGTCGATGGCAGCGGCACGGAACGTATCGGCGGCAGCAACCAGAACCTGTTTGCCCTCATTCTTCAACTGATTGCACAGCTTGCCGATGGTAGTAGTCTTGCCGGCACCGTTGACGCCGATGACCAGAATGACCGACGGTTTGGTAGATAGATTCAGGGGGGCATCTTCGCCCATCATCTCGGCAACGATCTCCTGAATCAGGCCCATAATATCATCGGGATCGGTAATGCCGCGCTCTTTCACACGGTCGCGGAGGGTATCACAGATCTGCATCGCGGTCTCAGCACCCATATCGCCCATAATCATGGTTTCTTCCAGCTGCTCAAAGAGTGCTTCATCAATTTTGGTGAACGAATGCAACAGACGGCGCATACCCTTGATGACGCTATCTCTGGTTTTACGCAATCCGTCACGGATTTTTGCAAATAAGCCCATAAGCGGCTCCTTTCTTTGCAACGCGGTTGTTTCACTGCATCAGTGTATCAGGATTCTGCCATTGCCATACCGTCCTGGTCGAGCCGCAGCAAACGGGATACGCCGTCCTCCTGCATGGTCACGCCGTAGAGCACATTGGCTTCCTCCATGGCACTGCGTCGGTGGGTGATGACCACAAACTGCGTATGGTCAATAAATTTTTTCAGATACTGCGCGTATTTACGCACATTGACTTCATCCAATGCCGCATCAATCTCATCCAGAATACAAAACGGTGCCGGACGAAGCTTCAGAATCGCAAAGTAGATACAGATTGCCACAAAGGACTGCTCACCGCCCGACAGAGCGATCAGGTTACGGATCACCTTTCCGGGAGGGGCTACGCTGATCTCAATACCCGATTCCAGAATATGTTCGGGATCGGTAAGCGACAGCGACGCAGAGCCGCCGCCGAACAACTCGTGGAAAATTTCGCTGAAATAGCGGTTGATTAAATCAAAGCTTTCGCGGAAAATACGGCACATATCCTCGGTAAGCTGCTCGATGAGGTGTTCCAGTTCACCCTTTGCCTGCTCGATGTCCTTCATCTGCCCTGAAAGGAACGTATAACGCTCGGACACCTCGCGGTATTCATCAATGGCTGCCACATTCACAGAACCCAGTGCACGAATACGGTTTTTCACGGTGGTCAGTGCCGTTTCCGTTTCATGGAGATCGGCAATGGGCTGTGCATAGGCTTCCGCCTCGGAACGGGTCATTTCGTAGGTTTCCTGCAAGCGGAACACCAGATCGTCGATCTCCTTCTGGGCATTGGCAAGACGCTCCTCGGCACGGGAACGCTCCCCCGATTGCTTCTCTCTGGCGTCACGCAGTTCGTCTATGCCTTCACGCAAGACACGGGTATAGCGTTCTTTTTCCTCATGCAGCGCACGCAGACGACGGGTTTCTTCTTGAGAACTGTCAATTTTTTTGCGGTTTTCTTGCTGTGTCAGCAGCAGCGTTTGCTTTTCACGCTCCTTTTGTGCGATGTACGCCTTTGCCTGTTTGAGCTGCTCCTCCAGATTCTGCTTCTGCTCCGCTGAAGATTCCATAGACTGTGCCATCATCAGACGGTTATGCTGCTCGGTCTCAATATCTTTCAGCAACTCCGCACGGCGAATTTTACCCACAGAGATACGGTCTGTACAAGCAATTCTCTCCTGCTCAATATCACTGCGCTGCACACGGCTTTCGGCACGCTTTGCTTCCCCTGCGGCGATTTCGGCATCCAGTGCTGCAATACGGGATTTGGATTCCTCACAAATGGCAAGCAACTGATCTGCGCGCTGTTGCAAACGCTCCACTCGCTGGGCATCGGTTTCCTGCATACGGGCGTCTGCCTGTGCAGTGGCTTGCAGTTGTGCCAACAGACGGCGTTTTTCGTTGAGTTGTTCATCGTTTTCAACGATCAACGCACGGACGCCCTCGATATCTGCTCTGAGTTTATCCCACTCTGCCTTTGCTTTTTCCGCTGCAATGCGCGCTGTCTGCTGCTCAGCTTCCAGTTTTTTCAGATTGGCAGCGGCTTCCTCCATCTCGTGCTTCCGGGTGATGACACCTGCGGATCTTGCCGCAGAACCACCCGTAAACGAACCGCCCGAATGGATCACCTGACCGTCCAGTGTGACGATACGGAAGCGATACCCGAATTGTTTTGCGATCAGCGTGGCAGAGTCGATATCCTCGGCAACCACAATGCGTCCCAGCAAGCTTTCCATGACGCTGCGGTAGCGTTCATCAAAGCCCACCAGATCACAGGCAATGGCGACAAAGCCGCTGATGCCGCTTAAGTTCTCACGCAGCACACCGCCGCGAATGGTGGTCAGCGGCAAAAAAGTTGCTCTGCCGCCGTGAATGTCTTTCAGGTAACGGATGCAGCGTTTTGCGGCATCTTCATTTTCCACTACCAGATTCTGCAAAGCACCGCCCAGAGCTGTTTCAATGGCGGTACCGTACTGGGGCTGCACGGTGATCAGCTGTGCGACCGTACCGTACACACCGCCCAATCTGCCGCTGCCTGCGACCTTTAACACCTGCCGCACGCTGCCTGCATACCCCTCCATATTCTGTTCCAGATCATGCAAGATCCGCTGCTTTTGCTGAACCTGCCGATACTCTGTATTCAGTTCGGTCAGTGCGTCCACTGCTTGCTGATATTTCTGTTCCTTGCCTTCGCCCAAACGGTTGAAGCCCTCGGCACGGTTTAACAATTCGGTGCGCTTCTTCTCCAATGCGCCGCACTCCTGCTGCAAAGACTGCTCTTTGGCAGCATATTGCTGCAAACGTTCGGCAAGGCTTACGGATTCTTCCTTTGCCTTGCGCACCTGTTCTGCGGCATCCCTATGATCTTGTTCTGCCGTTTGCAGGCGCACGCGCTGCTCACTTTGCTGCAATACAAGCTGTCCCAGTGCATCATCCTGTGCCTGTGCCTGCGTATCTGACGCTGCTGCCTGCTGCTCCGCCTTGGCAAGCGCCTCAGCTACCGATTGCAACTCTGCCTCAAGCTGCTGCTGCCTCGTAAGCAACTCGGTCAGATAAGCATCCTGCTCGGCGATTTTCTGCTCCCATGTCGATGCAGAAAGCGACAATGTCCGAAGCTGCTCATGGTAGACTTCCACGGATTCGGTGCTGTGTCGGATCTCGTTATCGCAAACGGCAATGCCTGCGATCAGATTGGCATTTTCCTGCTCGGCATTGACCACCAGCGTCTGCAATTGCTCAATATCCACAGTCGCCTGCTGCATATCACGGTAGGCAAGCTGCAATTTTTCTTCCTCACGGGCAATATCGTTTTGCAGATTCTCATACTCCGCCGTTAGCTGCAAGCAACGGTCGGCAAGGCTCTGCATCTGCGAGGAAAGCACGGTCAGGCGGTGATTCCACACGGAGATCTCAAGCTGCTTGCGTTCCTCTGCCAACACCAGAAAACGCTCTGCCTTTTCCGATTGCGTTTTCAGCGGTGCGATTCTGCCCTCCAGTTCTGTTGCGATATCATTGATTCGCAGCAGGTTTTCCTGTGCGGCGGCAAGCTTGCGCTCCGCCTCCTGCTTTTTATACCGAAATTTGGATACGCCTGCTGCTTCTTCAAAAATATCGCGGCGTTCATTGGATTTTGCACCCACAATCTCTGCAATGCGCCCCTGCCCGATGATGGCATATCCATCTCTGCCCAGGCCCGTATCCATAAACAACTCGTTGACATCTTTCAGGCGGACATTTTTGCCATTGATGAGATACTCGCTGTCGCCGTTGCGATACAGCTTACGGGTTACGGCAACCTCATCCTCGGGGGCAGAAAGGGCATGGTCGCTGTTGTCGATGGTCAGTGTGACGGAGGCAAATCCCACAGGTTTACGGGTGGCGGTACCGGCGAAAATGACATCCTCCATGCTTTTTCCGCGCAGTTCCTTGGTAGATTGCTCCCCCAGCACCCAGCGCACCGCATCACCGATATTACTTTTTCCACTGCCATTGGGGCCTACCACGGCAGTCATACCCTGATCAAAGGTTAGCTGAATTTTATCGGGAAATGACTTAAAGCCATGCAGCTCCAACGATTTGAGGTACATTTCTGCATTCACGCTCCTTGCCGTCTGCGGTGCGTCAGACCTCGGGAGTCACTCCCATCAGCGCCAACGCTTCCTTGGCAGCCATCTGCTCCGCGATTTTTTTACTCTTACCGGTGCCCCTGCCGATCACATTGGAATTCAGGCGCACCTCCATATGGAAGGATTTTGCATGATCGGGTCCTTCCTCCCCTACCAGAACATACTGCACGTGTTCCTCGGGATTGCGCTGGATCACTTCTTGCAGTGCTGTTTTATAGTCATAGAACGCCTCGGTGGTGCGATCAAATTTCTCGGGCAAAAAGCGCAGAATATGCGCCTTTGCCGGCTCCATGCCGCCATCCAAAAAGATCGCCGCAATCACCGCTTCAAAGGCATCGGCAAGAATAGAGGGGCGGTTTCTGCCCCCAGATTGCTCCTCGCCGTGCCCCAGCAGTAAAAACGCTCCCAGGCCGATTTTTTGCGCCCAGCCGTATAGGGAACGCTCGCACACCAGTGACGCGCGCAATTTGGTCAGTTCACCCTCCGGCAGATGGGTACAATGGACAAAGATATGCTCGGAAACCACAATGGAAAGCACGCTGTCGCCGAGAAACTCCAGTCGCTCATTGCAGCGGATCCGTTTATGCTGTTCATGATGATACGATGAATGGCAGAGCGCTTCCGTCAACAGTGCGGGATTCTGAAAATGGTACCCGATGCGCTCTTCCAGCAAGGTTTGCTCCAGATTTGCCATAGTCTGCTCCTTTTAGCTTTCTGACTGCTGCCTGCTGCGCAGCTTCTGTGCGGCAAGTGCTTCGGTAATGGTTTCTACAACTTTGCCGTCCACACAGGTTTTCGCCTGGCGGATTGCATGGAACATCGCACCGCCATCGGAGCTGCCATGTCCCTTAATCACGGGATATGCAATGCCTAACAGCACTGCACCGCCTACCTTTTTATAATCCATGGAATCACGGAATGTGCGCAGCTTGTTCATGATAAACAGCGCACCGATTTTTCCGATACCCGTGAACATGGCTTTCACTTTCTTTGCAAAGAAAGACCCCAGCCCCTCGTACAGTTTCAGCACGACATTGCCCGTAAAGCCATCGGTGACAAGCACCTGACAATTGCCGGAGGGCACTTCTCTTGCCTCGATATTGCCGTAAAAATGCAGATCAGAGTTTTTCAGTAAAGCATAGGTCTGCTGCTCCAACGCTCTGCCCTTGCACTCCTCGGAGCCATTGTTAATGAGACCGACCTTCGGCTCTTTGATACCCATGACCTTTTCCATGTACACGCTGCCCATCATGGCAAACTGCAGCAGCATTTCTGGACGGCACTCGACATTTGCGCCTGCGTCCATCAAAATGGCGTGACCATCGGCTGTGGGCAGAATCGGTGCCATGGCAGGACGCTGAATGCCCTTGATCCTGCGGGTAAGCATGGTAGCACCAACAAGCAGTGCGCCCGAATTGCCTGCGGATACAAAAGCATCGCCCTTGCCCTCACGCAAAGCCTTCAGCCCCATTGCCATAGAGGAATTTTCCTTGGCTTTCACGATATCCGTGGGGGTATCGTG
This sequence comes from Oscillospiraceae bacterium, assembly GCA_016295145.1. Classification (GTDB taxonomy): domain Bacteria; phylum Bacillota; class Clostridia; order Oscillospirales; family Ruminococcaceae; genus Firm-04. The sequence continues at coordinate 46,006 of JAEDLR010000004.1, read as the reverse complement.
CATGGTAATGACTTCCTCGGTATGCATGATCTCGATGCCGTCCATGGAGTAACCCTGCTCCCTGGCAATGGCATTGATTTGCTTCTCATCGCCGCAAAGTACAATCTGCACACCCAGTTCCCTGACGGCACGCACGGCTCCCTCCAGAGGGGCAGCAGGGGCATGATCGCCGCCCATTGCGTCAACAATAATCCGCATTGGCTGATTCTCCTTTCCCGTCAAAAGTCTGCACTGATCTGTGCAAGTCTTTCGGTTTCCTCGGTCATATCCGCCGCTGACAATGCTGCATCCAAGGCGGCAAGGGCGCGGTCGGCATATGCCTGATATTTCTTCTGTTTCTCGCGGTAACGCTCGGTGAGCATGGGCAAAAGCCCCATATTCGCACCCATGGGCTGTAGATTCTCCTGCAACGGGTCGGTGATATATCCAACCAGTGCGCCCAACATCGTTTCCGGCGGCAACACCAACGGAGACTGCCCTCTTATGCTGCGCACCAGATTCCACGCCGCCAGCAGACCGCTGCCTGCGGATTCCATATAGCCCTCCACGCCGGTCATCTGCCCGGCAAAACGGATACGAGGCTGTTCACGAAGCGCAAAGCCTGCATTCAACAGCTTGGGGCTGTTGAGAAAACTATTGCGGTGCATTACGCCATAACGCACAAATTCGGCGTTATGCAGTGCGGGAATCATGGAAAAGACACGCTTTTGCTCACCAAACCGGAGATTCGTCTGGAATCCTACCAGATTCCACAGTGTGCCCTCGCGATTTTCCCGGCGAAGCTGCAACACAGCATAGGGTCGCTTGCCGCTGCGGGGATCGGTCAGCCCCACGGGCTTGAGCATTCCGTAGCGAATGGCATCCTCGCCGCGCTTTGCCAGCACCTCAACAGGCATACAACCCTCGTAGACGCGCATACGGTCTTTTTCAAAGTCATGCAGCGGCGCAGTTTCGGCATGGATCAGCGCATCGTAAAACGCCAGATACTCATCTTTCTCCATGGGGCAGTTGAGATAATCGTCACCGCCCTTGCCATAGCGTGATGCAAGAAATGCGTAGTCCATATCCACGCTGTCCCGGGTCACAATGGGTGCTGCCGCATCGTAAAAGTACAGCGATTGCCCTGTCAGCGCGGCAATCGGCTCATGCAATGCTTCCGAAGTCAGCGGCCCCGTTGCAATGATCACTTCCCCTGCAGGGATACGGTCAAGCTCCTCATGCACCACAGTGATGTTCGGGTGCGCCTGGATACGACTTGTGACCAATGAGGAGAATGCGTCTCTGTCCACGGCAAGTGCGCCGCCTGCCTCAACGGCACACTGCTTGGCGCAGGGCACCAGCAGCGAACCAAGGCGCGTCATTTCCTCTTTCAGCAGACCTGCTGCCGAATCCACACGGGATGCTTTCAGCGAATTGGAACAGACCAGCTCCGCAAAATCAGGAGAATGATGTGCAGGGGAAAACTTTTTGGGCTTCATCTCATACAGCGTGACGGCAAAACCGTTGTTGGCAAGCACCCACGCTGCCTCACAGCCTGCCATACCTGCGCCGATGACGGTTCCTTTCTCGCTCATAACGGACGCTCATAGCCGCAATCGGGCTTTTCACAAAGGAATTTGCCTGCCTTGCCGCCCTTGCGGAACAGTGTACTGCCGCACTTGGGGCAGCGATCCTCAACGGGCACATTCCATGTCATAAACTCGCACTGGGGGTAGCTGCTGCATCCGTAGAAATTTCTGCCGGTTTTGGTCTTCTTCTGGATGATACGGCTGCCGCACTTGGGGCAAAGCCCCTGTGTTGCAGTCACGATTTTTTTCGTGTTGCGGCACTCCGGAAAACCGCTGCAAGCGAGGAATTTTCCAAATCTGCCGAGTTTAACCACCATAGGCTTGCCGCAAAGTTCGCACACCTCGGATGTTTCCTCATCGGGTACACGCATACGCTTGCCGTCCATAGCGACCTCCGCCTTGGAAAGCGTTTCTGCAAAATCCTGATAGAACACGCGCAGTGACTCGACCCAATCCTTTTCGCCGCGCTCTACATCGTCCAGATCCTGCTCCATGGCGGCGGTGAATTTGGAATCCACAATGCGCTTGAAGTGCTCTTTCATCAGCTGCGTGGTCACCTCGCCCAGCGATGTGGGGCGCAGTTGCTTGCCCTCACGCTCCACATACATTCTGGAAAGTATGGTGGAGATGGTAGGCGCATAGGTACTGGGTCGCCCGATGCCGTTTTCCTCCAGCGCCTTGATGAGCGTGGCTTCGGTATAGCGCGAGGGCGGCTGCGTAAAGTGCTGATTCCCCTCCAGTGCCTTGACTTTCAGGACAGTGCCCTCCTCCAGTGGCGGAAGCTCCTTGTTTTCTTCCTCGGATGCGGTATCCTTGGCTTCTTCATAGAGCTTGATAAAGCCGTCAAACTTGACACGGTAGCCCGACGCACGGAACAGGCAATCTTCTGCCATAATATCAGCAGAAACAGTATCGTACTGTGCATTTGCCATCTGGCTGGCGATAAAACGCTCCCAGATCAGCTTATACAGCTTGTATTGGTCAGGGGTCAGACTTGCCTTGACCTGATCGGGAGTCAGCGACGGCATAGAGGGGCGAATCGCTTCGTGGGCGTCCTGTGCATTGCGCTTAGATTTGAAGGTTCTGGGGGTAGCAGGCAGATACTGCTTCCCGTAGGTGTTGAGAATATACTCTGCGGCGGCTGCCTTTGCCTCATCGGAAACACGCAGGCTGTCGGTACGCATATAAGTGATCAGACCAACGGCACCCAACTGCGGCAGTTCCACGCCCTCATACAGTTCCTGTGCGGCTTTCATCGTGCGGCGCGCGTTGAATCCCATGCGGCGGGAAGCCTCTTGTTGCAGAGTGGAGGTGATAAAGGGCGGTGCAGGCTGACGGGATGTCACACGTTTTTTGACCGTCTGTACAGTAAAGGGCGCGTTCTCCAGTTTCCCCAGAATGGCATCGGATTCCGCCTGTGTGGCAAGCTCCGCCTTTGTGCCGCCGATTTCCATCAAGCGGGCTGAGAAAATCTTACGGGAGGACGGCGCTGCAAGCTTGGCGTCAATTGTCCAGTATTCTTTGGCGGTAAATGCACGGATTTCTTCTTCGCGATCCACCACCAGACGCACCGCAACCGACTGCACTCTGCCGGCAGAAAGGCCGCGGCGAATTTTCTTCCACAAAAAAGGAGAAAGCTGATAGCCCACAATACGATCCAGAATGCGGCGGGCTTGCTGTGCGTTCACCAGATCCAGATCAATTTTATGGGGATTTGCCATACCGTTTTTTACGCCGGTTTTGGTAATCTCATTGAATTCCACGCGGTTGTTTTCGTTCAGATCCATGTTGAGAAGCTGCGCCAGATGCCACGAAATGGCTTCTCCCTCGCGGTCAGGGTCCGTTGCCAGCCACACGCGTTCGCTTTTTTTCGCACGCTTTTTCAGATCACGGATGGTTTCTTCCTTGCCCTTCATCTCCTGATAGAGCGGAGCAAAATCGTTTTCAATATCAACACCCAGCTTCGATTTTGGCAGGTCACGGATATGGCCCATGGAGGCCACGACTTCAAAACCGTTGCCCAGATATTTCTGTATGGTTTTCGCCTTTGCAGGTGACTCAACAATTACAAGCTGTGACATATACTTTGTTCGTTCCTTTCTCGCCACAAATAAGATCCTAAAAAAACGGCAAACGCCTTACAGCGCACGGTACTGCTTGCCAAACAGCGATTCCACATAGCCTTCCAGTTCCAGCGACATCAGATCCTCCAGCACATCACCAAGGGGCAGATCCAGCCCGTCGGCGATATCATTCACATGGGTATCGCCATGATCGCGCAGCCAGGTGTAAATGCTGCGCTCACGCTCCGATTGGGGCAATGGACGGCTGTTTTTTTCCTGGGAAGGTGCAGAAGCATCCGGTACCGGAGCTTCCTCTGTGGTCGTTTGCTTGGTCTTTGCGGAAAAAGACTTTGTTTTCGGCATGGCAGAGTCATCGCTGCCGTATATCATCGACTGCGCCGCAGGCACTTCCAGATCTGTCAGACGAATTCTGTGCGGCATGGAGAGATAATATGCATACAGCACATCATGGTGGTCAAACAGCGGCATTGCGCCCTCACGCAGCAACGGAATGACACCTGCATAGCGCGGATCAAACACATCATGAGGCGGCACACAGAACACCGTTTTGCCTTGTTCCAGGGCACAGTTGGCGGTGACCAGTGAGCCGCTGCGCGCGGATGCCTCCGCCACCACAGTGCCGTAGCTTAAACCGCTTAAAATGCGATTACGCTTTGGAAAATTCGGTGGTATGGGCTGCGTGCCGGGTAAAAACTCCGAGAGTATCAAGCCCTTGCCTTCGGAAAGCATACGGTTACGCAGTGCAGCATTCTCTTTGGGGTAATTGACATTGATGCCGCAGCCCAGCACGGCAATGGTTGGCATATTGTATTGCAAGGCGGCGCTATGGGAGATGGCATCAATGCCCGTAGCAAAGCCGCTGACAATCGTAAATCCGCAGGGAGCGAGCTGTTCTACCAGTGTTTGCACGACCTTTTCACTATAAGGCGATGGCCGCCGCGCACCTACGATCGTCAGCGTCAGTGTTTCCATCAGTTCCAGATTGCCCTGGGCGGTCAGCAGCACAGGCGGCAAGGGAATATCCCGCAGCAGAGAGGGATAGCGTTCATCATCCATCGGGATCAGTTCAATCTGATTCCTGCTGCAAAAATACACGATGCTTTCTGCCATGTTCAGCGAATATTTCTTCGCCTGCTCCCGTTCCTGCGATGTCAGTTCACGGATCTGTGCATTCTGAACGGCATCGTAGAGCAAGGCAGGATCGCGGTATCTGCGCAGCAGGCGTGGCAAAGTCTGGCTGGCAGCACCGAATACCAACATCAGCCAGACCCAATAGCGCAGCTTATCATTCTGCGATGGATTCGGGACGGTGGTTTCAGACATAGGCACACCTCTTTCTTACAGATAACGGGACATTTCCCACAGAAACAGACCTGCTGCCATAGCAGCATTCAGCGAATTGGATGCAGGCGACATGGGAATGGTCAGCTTCACATCGCAGGCATCGGAAAAATCAAGGGGCAGACCGTTGCCCTCATTGCCGATACAGACAACGGCACCGCCGGTGCAATCAAAGGCTTTCAGCGATACGGCATCGCGGTCAACCACAGCGGCACACAGGGGCAGATGCTGTCCGTGACAATCTGCCACAAAGCTGTCCAGATCATCGATCCTTGCATAGGGGATCCGAAACAGCGCACCCATACTGCTGCGTATGGCTTTGGGATTATAGGCGTCACAGCAATGGTATAGATACAGACCATCGGTACCCAGCGCCTCGGCGGTGCGCATGATTGCACCGAGATTGGAGGGATCCTGCACATTGTGCAGCAGCATACTGCGATGCCCCTTCTGCGGCACAAGCAACTGCGCCTGCGGCATGATGCCAATGGCAAACACGCCTTGGGCGGTTTCTGTATCGGAGATTTCCTTGGCGACGGCATCCGCAATCAGCAGAGGATTGCTGCTTTTGAGAAAGGGAGCAAAGGCATCCCCATACTGTGCAGCGGCACGCTCGGTGAGAATCAATGCGGAAAGTCTGACACCGCTTTCCAGCGCATCCAGCACCAGACGAAAGCCTTCCATGGCAAACTGCCCTGATTTTTCACGGCGGGTACGGCTGCCGTTGAGCAGCACAAATCGCTGCAAAGTACGATGCTTTTCACCGGGCTGCACGGCGGTCATGTTCTCAAAGTATGCCAAGGATACCACAGGATTCTCCCCTTTCGCGGTCATATCACGCAAAGAAAACACAAACACGCTCCGATTTTTGCACAGAGCGTGTATAGCAGACAACGCAGCGGCAAAGTTTCACCGCTGCGCTGCAAGATTCATTACAGTGCTGCCTTAGCCTGCGCGACGATCGCAGTGAAGCCTGCGGGATCGTGAATTGCGATCTCGGAAAGCATCTTGCGATTGAGCGTAATGCCAGCCTTGTTGCAGCCATTCATAAATGTGGAATAGTTCATGCCGTTGAGCTTGCAAGCAGCAGAAATACGGGTAATCCACAGTCTGCGGAAGAAACGCTTATTCTGCTTTCTGCCGATGTAGGCATAGTTGCCGGACTTCATAACGGCTTGTTTTGCCATCTTGAAGTGCTTGGACTTGCTGCCCCAATAGCCCTTTGCGAGCTTCAGAACCTTATTTCTTCTCTTGCGCGTCATCATTGCGCCTTTAATACGAGCCATGTTCTTTCTCCTCCGTAATTCAATCAGTATCCGCCGCACAATCAACAGGTTATGCGGCCAAAATGCTTGGCTTGGTGTGCGGCTTCTTACTTATAAGGTACCAGCTCACGAATGGTTGCTGCATTTGCAGAACCTGCAACGCCTGCGTTACGAGCGATGCGCTTTACCTTGGTGTCCTTGGAAACAAGACGATGACGCTTGTAAGCGTGCTGGAACTTTACCTTTCCGGTACCGGTTACCTGAAAACGCTTCTTTGCGCCGGAATGAGTCTTCACTTTCACTTTCTTAACCTTTGCGGCTGCCATGGAATTCTTCCTCCTTGATATTCGTTATATATGGTAACGCCGACATTCGCCGTTTACACGGTGCGCAGCGCTGCATATCGGGCATTACTCGGCAGATTCTGCCTTGGGGGGACGCTGCTTCTTTTCGGGCTTCTGCACCTTGGGCGACATAAACATCACGATGGCTCTGCCCTCCATCTTCGGGGGCTTATCAACAATTGCAATGTCGCCGCAGGCATCGCGGTAACGCTCCAGCAGCTCCTCACCCAGATGAGGGTGTGCGATGGCGCGCTTACGGAAGCGGACGGAAACTTTCAGCTTATCGCCGCCCTGCAAAAACTTCTTGCCCTGAGAAACCTTGGTTTCAAAATCGTGGGTATCAATAGCGGAGAACATACGGATCTCCTTGATCTCAACCACCTTCTGATTCTTGCGCGCTTCCTTTTCGCGCTTCTGCTGCTCGAAGCAGTACTTTCCGTAATCGAGGATACGGCATACGGGCGGTGTAGCCTGGGGAGCGATCTTCACGAGATCCAGACTCTGGTCGAATGCCAGCTTCTGGGCATCTCTTGCGGACATGACGCCGCGCTTTTCACCGTTGGCATCAATGACAAGGACTTCCTTGTCACGAATTTCCTCATTGATTTGCAGTTCCTGCTTGCTAATAGCGAGCACCTCCAGTCGATGGGTTTCAAGTTTGTGTCATTCTGCGCTGCTCAAAAAAGAGAGCATGGATCAAGCGTCCATGCTCTCGTGCTTCTCTCACTGATGCGCAGCTATACCTTCACTGTGCAGCTTGTTTCAGAAACAGATTACCGCTTTGCACTGGGCTGGCGGTGTGAACAGGTTGTTCCGCTTGTAATCCTTTCCGTATTATACAGGATTTTCTGTTCCTTGTCAAGCGATTGCCGAAACTTTGCCATTTTGCACAAATAGAGTGGGAATTACTGCTCCATATTTGCCAACATTTTCAGAATCGCCACAGCATCGTTGCCGTCAACGCCCTGCACATCATCACATTCGGCGTTCAACATACCCTGTGCGCTGATCTCCGCCGCAACATCCTCCGCCAGCACACGGTTCAGCAAAATCACATCACCGACTTTCACAAAGCCGTCGCAGTTGACATCCCCTCGCAGCGTAGCGACGGGGTCAGTGGTGGTCGTTGTCGTAGTGGTGGTAGTGGTGGTAGTGGTCGTTGTCGTAGTGGTGGTGGTAGTTGCAATCGGCTGAGACTGAGCAAGCAATGTATAGCCGATGACGCCGGTACCCTTGGTATTGTCGCCAAGGACGATCTGTTCCCCTGATGCAACCGATTTTGCAACGATCGCCATAGTCACATCATTGCTGGTGGAGAGGGTCATGCCGGTATTCGCCCAGTCGCTGAGCCATGCAGGTGCGCTGCCCAGACGGGTATCATATGCAACATAAAGGGTTACATCCTCTCCTGCGGTCAGGGTGCCGAGGCTGCCTATTACATTCTTGGAATCGCAGGCGGTCTGTACATACTCGGCACCGATGAGCGAATCGGGCACAGCGGTATAGGTGAAATCACGGTCACCGAATACAACGCTACCCACTGCAAGATTCTGGGCGATTTTCCAATCAGAGCCGTTGTCGCCGTCTGTCACATGAATTTGCTCAATGAGCGAACCGGTGATATCCACTTCTGTAGAAACCTCGGGCAGCAGACCTGTGGCGATCAGATTCTTGCCCCAGTTGCCGTACCAGGCATAACCTGTGCGGCGTTCCTGACTCAGTTCCGACATCTGCGAATGAATCGAGCCGTCACGATCTACAAACATGGGCTGATTGGTATTCAGATCGTAAAATCTTGCCCAGAGAGGACCTGCGCCATCCACTGCAACCACAATGCGATCATCACCGGTATTCTGCACCTCAATGCCGTAGATTGCGGAGTCGGTAAACCATGTCACTGCGGCATTGATAGCACGAATGATGCGGTTGTCGTTGCCTGCAACTTTCTTCAAGAAATTGACGATACCCACACTCTCGCTGGCACTGATAGAGGGCAGCTCATAGGCACGGGCAGGCGCAGGTGCAAGGGTGAATTCATCGTGCTGCTGGCACCATGCGGTTTTTACGCCGTTTTGCTCAATCTGCATATCCAGAATACACTCCACGGCTTTATCCACAGCGGTAGCAGCCTTTGCAGAACGCGCATCATCTATAAAGGTAAAATCACCGGATTTGTTCTCCATCTCCCACATAATCTCCAGGACACGTACCATTGCGCCGTCATTAAAGGTGATGTGCGCATGGTAGGTACCTGCATCATTGAACACCTGCGGCCAGCCGCCATTCTCGTACTGCCCGTTGAGCAGCAGGTCAATGCCCTTGATGCAGGCATCGTAATACTTACTGTTGTTAGTCGCCATGTAGGTTCTGGCGAGAATGCGGATCTGCGAAGTGGTGGCATCATTATCTATGGTAGACTTTGCCCACGAACCACTCTGCGAGGTATCATCCATTGCCTTGCGCCAGCCGCCGTCGGCAAGCTGATACTTTATAATGGTATCACAGAGTGTTGTTGCCTCGCTGCTGCCGAACCAATCCGCAGATTTTTTCAGGTAGCCGCTCCAGTCGTAATCGGCGGCATATGCCACCATGGTATGTTCTGCAGTCAGCAGAGCAATACGCCCCGCGGGGCACATGGATGCAGTCAGCATTGCGGCACTGACCAGTACAGCCGTTACTGCACGCTTTGTATGATGTTTCATAATTTCCAATCCTCCCCTATTTCTGTATGGCAGTCTAATCTGCCATTGTATCCAGTATATCAGGTGCGCGCAGTCCTGTCAATGATCTTTCGCTCTTTTTGTATGTACAATTGTGTCCAATTTGCTGATACAGTACGAATCATGAGCGATAGAAAAAGCCCTGCATCGCGATTTGCATACAGATCTGCATACGCCATACGCCATACGCCATACGCCATACGCCATACGCCGCAAAAAACAAAAAAACTCCCGTCACAATGACAGGAGTTTTCAATGCGCCGGAAGGGATTCGAACCCCCGACCTACTGGTTCGTAGCCAGTTACTCTATCCAACTGAGCTACCGGCGCATATTGTCTTGGGGATTTCTCCCTCAAGCCTCAATTATTATAACACAAGCCGTTGGATTTGTCAAGCCCTTTTTTCAAAAAAGTGCAAAAATCAGGGGACTATCTGATGGTTTCTCGTTTTTCAAGAAAAAATGGCGACAATCCGACACAAAAAGTGTACATTAAGCACTATACATTTTTTTCGTTTTATGGTACAATGGGGTCAGAATGGCAATTGTGCCGTTTTGGGGGTAGCGACAGCATCACAGCATCTATGTATAAATATAAAGAAACCGTCTGCCGTTACATATTTGATACAAGGAGGATCTGTACACTATGTCAAAATCCAATGTTTTGCAGCGCGGTGTCGCTGCTGCCATCGGCGGGATGCTGCTCTGCATCTCACTGCCGAATCTGCCCGCGTCCCTTGCGGTGACTGCGGCAGGCACTACCCTGACCGTTGGCGCAGGGGGCACCTACAAAACCGTCACGGAAGCCGTCAATGCAGCGGCAGCAATCAATCCGCAAAGCGAAAACGACCGCGTGACCATCGCCATTGCGCCCGGCACTTACCGCGAACAAATCATCATCAACACGCCGTATCTTTCTTTCACCAACAGCAATCCCGGCAGCGGTGATGTGCTGCTGACATGGTACTACGGCATCGGCTACAAATACTATTCCGCAGATGCCAGCGGCTATTACAACGCCGCCAACGCAGCATCCAAATCCGGTAAGAATACCGCAGCCCGTTGGGGCACTGCTGTGCGAATCAACAACAAGGCAAAATACTTCCACGCTGAGAATATCGTATTTGAAAACAGCTTCAACCGCTATATGACCAGTGAGGAAATTGCGGACGGTGTAGAGCCCACAGGCGAAACGCTCACCGTGAACCGCACCGCGAATCTGGATGTCAGGGCAAAAGCCAATACCGAGCGCGCCGCTGCCTGCTGTGTGGAGGCGGATTACGCTGAATTCTACAACTGCGAATTTTTGAGCAGTCAGGATACATTATATACCGCAACGCCTGCCTACTTCAAGGAGTGCAAAATTCAGGGCAACACCGACTACATCTTCGGTTCGGGCGATGTGGTATTTGACGAATGCGAGCTTTGCTTCGGCGGCTACTCTGACAAGGCGGTGGGCGGTTACATCACGGCGGCAAGAGAGCAGACCCTTGGTTACCTGTTCTGGAACTGCACCGTCACCGCCAATCCCGATCTGACCGTTGGCGCAGGGTATTTCGGTCGCCCGTGGCGGGATACGGCGCATGTGCTGTTCTACAATACAAAACTACAGTACGAAAGTATCATCACGGGGGTGGGCTGGCACAGCATGAGTGGTGTTGACCCTTCCCAAGCGACCTTCCGCGAATACAACACTACTACGATCAACGGCGGCAGCGTCAATACCGGCAGCCGCACACAAGGCACTGTGCTTTCCTCTTGTGACGCCACCAGAGAAACCTATTTTCAGGGTTGGATACCTTACTATTACAATTACACAGCGCAGCCAATCCTGATAAACGGCACCGCAATTTCCGAAATATCAATCAATGACAGAGAAAATGGCTACGATTGGCACATTGCGCAGAATCTTGCAGTTGGCAGCACCGTATTCGGCGACCGCAATTTCACCTATATCGCTGTGCCTGAGGCACTGGTGGGTGCGGAATATGTTCAGACTGCCTGCGATTCCAAAACCTTTTCCGGTGAACTGGCTACCCTGACCGTCAGCGACAATGTAACGCTCTACATTGCGTATGATACCCGTCTGGGCAAGGCACCTGCATGGCTCAACGACTGGGAGAATACAGGCATGACGCTCTCCACAAGCAATGATGTGACCATGGCACTGGTTGCCAAATCGGTTGCAGCCGGTGAAACCGTTACCCTTGGTGACAACATAACAGGCTCCGGTGTGATTGGTTATACAGTGTTTGCGCAGCCTCAGTCGATTGCTACCACCACTACCACGACTACCACAACCACCACGACACCTATCGTTGTCACGCTGCTTGGCGATGTCAACTGCGATGGCTTCGTCAAGGTCGGTGATGTGATCTTGCTCAATCGGCTGATCGCAGAGGATATCACCGTCGCAGTCAGCGAAACCGGTATGTGCAATGCCGATTACGATCAGATGGGCGGCATCACCCCCGACGATGCCACCGGCATCCTCAGACTGCTGGCAGGAAACTAAGCTCTATGCTCATCACGCTTCGCACTGCGCGGGGCGTGATGTTTTTCTATCGCCCCGGCGGTGTGTTTTTGCGCAAAATCCATCTGCATTTCTCACAAAGAGGAAGGTACTTCCCACACATTTTATGTGAAAAAATCCGCATCGCAAAAAAATGTCTTTTTCCCCCCTTGACAAAATCCGGAAAAGGAGTAAAATAGAATATAGCAAGCTTTGCGGTGTTTGCAAAACACACTGCTGCATATTCCATGATCAGGAGGAACGAAGCAAAATGAAAAGAATTGGTGTATTGACCAGCGGCGGCGATGCCCCCGGCATGAACGCTGCGATCCGTGCGGTAACCCGTACTGCACTGAATAAGGGCATGGAGGTCGTCGGTATCCGCAGAGGTTATAACGGTCTTATCAACGGCGATGTGTTTGATATGAATGTCCGTTCCGTATCGTCTATCATCCAGCGCGGCGGTACGCTGCTGTTTACGGCACGCTGCCCCGAGTTCAAAACCGAGGAAGGTCTGCAAAAGGCTGTAAATGCCTGCCACGAGATGAACATTGAGGGTCTGGTGGTCATCGGCGGCGACGGCTCTTACCGCGGTGCAGGCGATCTGTCCGCAAGAGGAATCCCCTGTATCGGTCTGCCCGGTACCATTGATAACGATATCTCCAGCACCGATTATACCATCGGTTACGATACCGCTATGAATACTGTTGTGCAGATGGTTGACAAACTGCGCGATACCGCCCACAGCCACGATCGCTGCTCTGTGGTTGAGGTCATGGGTCGCCGTGCAGGATATATCGCCCTGAATACTGCCGTTGCCTGCGGTGCCACTGAAGTGCTGTGCCCTGAGCGCGACTACAATCTGGACGATGTGGTGGCAAAGATGCAGCGCACCCGTCAGACCGGTAAGCAGAACTTCATCATCGTGGTGGCTGAGGGTATCGGCAATTCCAATGAGATTGCAAAGTTCATCGAAGAAAAGACCGGTATTGAATCCCGTGCAACCATTTTGGGCCATGTACAGCGTGGTGGTTCTCCCACTGTGCGTGACCGCGTGCTGGCAAGCCAGATGGGCTACTATGCCGTCAACCTGCTGGAGCAGGGCATCGGCAACCGTGTCATCGGTGTTCGCGGCAACAAGTTCGTTGACTACGATATCCACGAGGCACTGCAAATGGTCAAGCCTTTTGAGGATGACCTGTACGATATCTCCGGCATCATCAGCATCTGATTGCTGCCACAGTTCGTTTGCTCTGTTTCCAAAGCTTCAGAGTAGACAGCCTTGCGTGAAGTGCCATCCGGACGGGGAGTTGCCGGAAGGACGAAAAGCGTGAACGGTCACGCTTGCGGTTTGGCTGTCGCATCCCGCTGACGCATAAAGTGAGCCATCACACTCCTTTGTGCATTAGCCAATGTCAAAGGAGTGTATTATTATGAAAAAATTTTCCGATGCGTTTCGTTGCTCTCTCAAGGAACTGACCGATCTGCGCTGCATTCTCGTAACGGGTCTGCTGGTTGCGCTTTCTATGATTATTGAATCCCAGACGGTCAACCTTGGATTCACGAAGATCAACTTTGCATTTCTCGCCATTGCCGCCATCGGTATGCTATACGGCCCCGTGGTGGGTTTTGCCGCAGGTGCAATCTGTGATATCGTGGGCTACATTGCCTACCCCGACGGCGGATTTCTGCCGCTGTATGTGCTCATCGGTGCGGCACAGGGGCTGCTGTATGGCAGCATTGCCTACTATCGATTCGCGGGACGCCCGCTGCATATCACCATACACCAAAAGCAATACGATCTCGCGTTCCTCGGCAGATTGTTTCTCGCGCGCATTGTGGATGTGCTGATCATCAATCTCATCTGCAATACGGCTGCGAATTATCACTACGGATTTCTGGCTTCCGAATCCTCGCTGATGGTTGCCATTTACGGACGCATCGCAAAAAATCTGATTGAATTACCTGTGGATCTGCTGCTGATGGCTTTGATTCTGCCCGCTGTGTTCAAAGCATACAGCATCGTGTTCCTCAAAAAAAGAGGCACCGCCTGAGGCAGTCTGTTTCCGCTGAAAGGATACATGATTATGAAAATCGGTTTTCTCGGCGCAGGCAATATGGGTTTTGCCATGCTGCAAGGCATTGCAGGCTCGGCACTGTGCAAAAACGGAACCATTACCGAGCTGCTCGCCTATGATCCCAACCCCGATAAGCACGCTGCGCTGCAGGGTATCGGGGTAACGCTCTGTGCAGATGCACAAGCACTGGCAGACACTGCCGATATGCTGGTACTGGCGGTGAAGCCGCAGGTACTGGGTACGGTTCTGGATTCCATTACCATTCGACCGGAGCAGGTTGTGGTATCTATCTGCGCGGGTATTACGTCGAGTTTCATCCGTAGCCATACCATTCCTGATGCAAGAATCATTCTGGTAATGCCCAACACTCCCCTGATGCTCGGCGAAGGCGCATCTGCGCTGGCACGATGCAAGGGTATTACCGATGACGAATTTGCACTGGTAACGGAAATGTTCTCCGCCTGCGGTATTGCCGAGGAGATCCCCGAAAACAAAATGAAGGAGATCATCGCCGTGAACGGCAGCAGCCCTGCATTTCTGTACTACTACGCCAAGGGCTTTCTCGATTATGCTGCTTCTGAGGGCATTGCTGCCGATGTGGCTTTGCGCCTGTTTGCACAGTCGATGGTCGGCTCTGCAAAAATGCTGACGGATTCGGGATACTCTGTGGAAAAGCTCATACAGATGGTTTCTTCTCCCGGCGGCACCACACTGGCTGGTCTTGACCGCCTTTGCGAGGGCGAACTGATGGACGCCGTCTACCGTTGCTGTGATAGCTGCACCAACCGTGCCTATGCACTGGCCGGTGAGGAGCGTCCGCAGCCAAAACAATGACATCGGCAACTTGACATCACGGCGGGTTATTCATACCCGCCTGATTTGTTGCATAACTTGTCTTTCCACTGCATATCATGCTGTGGAGGGATATGATATGGCATCTTTACAGAGCATTTTTTATCGTACCATGCACTGCCGCACAGGCGGTCTGTCCATGGACATTGTTACGGTTTCTGAGCGTACAAAGCGGCTGCTGATGCTGCTGGTTCTGCTGGGAGTATGCGTCGGCACGGCGTTTTTTTGCTACTACCCTGCTGCCGCTGACCTGCTTTTGCTTGACCATGGACTTGCACCCGCCCCACAGGCGCAAACATTATGGGATATTTTCGCAGCCAGTCTGTTTCCGTCGGTGGTGGTCATGCTGCTGATGCTGCTCAGTGCGTTTTCCGCCATCGGACAACCTGCCGCATTGGCGTTGCTGCTCAGCCACGGTTGTGCAATGGGCATCGCCGGCGCATCGCAGTTTGTGAATTTGGGCTGGCTGCATGGCAGTCTGTACACAGCACTGTGCATTCTGCCCCACGGATTCTTCACGGCGTTGCTGCTGACCATATCTGCCCGCGATGCAGTGCAGCTTTCGGCACAGCAACTGGCCTATTTGCTCCATGGTGATACAGAATCCGATATCACAGTTGCCACGCGCAGATGTATCTTGCATTTTCTTGGCAGGATCGCTTTGCTGCCACTGGGGGCAACGGCAGAAACACTGGTTTTCTGGCTGCTCACCAAGAATCGTTAATCTACCAAAGGAGTCGTTCATCTCATGGGTTTATTCGGAAGTTATCAGAATGCAGGCCCCGGCATCAACCCCAATGCCCCCAAAAAGAAGCCCTTTTTCCGTTTCTGGGAACTCCTGTGGCGTTCCCTCGGCAAGCTGCTGAGTCTGAATATTCTGTACACGCTGCTGCACATTCCCCTGTTCGCCTCGCTGATCGTATACCTTGAAACGGACAACAAACTCACGGTACCCTTTGCCATCCTTTTGCTGATTCTGCAATTCATGCTGGAGGGTCCGATCATGGCAGGCTGCGCCCGTGTGCTGCGTCTGATTGTGCTGGATAAAGCGTTCTTCCTTGGGGAGGAATTCAAAATCGGCTTCTTCAAGAATTTTGTCCCCTCGCTGCTGGTCTGGATCCTGGATGCCATTGTCATTGCATCCATCTCCTGCGGTTCCTACCTATATCCGATTCTGGCAGAGCACTATAAAGCGAAGTGGCCCTATGTTTTCTTTGTGATCACCATCGGCGTGGCACTGATTCTGCTGTTTATGAATTTCTACCTGTTCCCGATGATCGTGACCACCAAGCTGAAAACCAAGGATGTGTTCAAAAACGCCTTTATGCTTGCCTGCCTTTCACCCAAAGCCTGCCTGATTACACTGGGTGGCACAGTTCTGATGCTTGCCATCGCGATTTTGCTGATCATGCTGAACAGTCTGTTTATGGGGTTGCTGCCGTTTTTTCCTGCGGCATTCATCGGGTATCTGGCAATGTTTATGAACTACCCTGTGATTCAGAAATATGTCATCAACCCCTACTATGAACAAACCGGCGAACAGAATCCTGAAGAGGACAAGCCAATTGACGACGAAGAACGCGTTTTCACAGACCGCGGCGGTACCGAAACGCCCATCAAAAAGGAAAAGACAAAGCGCGGCAAAACCATTTCATGATGCTGCACCGATTTCAACAGCAAACCTCTGTGTACAAGCCTGTACACAGAGGTTTTTTGCATTCCGTATGGGTACATTGTTATGTTGCAGGGCGTTTGTACAGTGGATACAAATCCAATTCGGTGCCGTTTGGATGCTGAATCTCCACAGAGAAGATCGCTTCTTCATCGTCATCCAAACCATAGCCATTCAAACCAAATGCATTATTGCAGCGTTTCAAAGTGGTTTCATCACACATGGCCAGACCGAACTGATAGTGCTCACCGGGCATCAGTGCCTGCTGATGTGCTCTAAGAAAAAACAGATAGATGGTACAATCCGTTGTGGCGGTGACATGGAACACATCCCCTGTGGGGAACCAGTTTTCCATTGCATCCCAGTTGCAGGCCCCCATCGTACCCTGGGTAATGGTCACTGCGGTATCGCCTGCTTCTATGCCGTCAGGATACACCACGCAATACTGAAACGCACCATCGTAATCATGAAGATCATAGCGCTCTTTCCAGATTGCTCCGCCACTTTGAAAGCAACAATAGCTGGACACATAGGGTGCAGCAGTCGGGAGCGTGAATTTTTCCAAGTCATAGGGCTTTGGGTAATCCTTATTGCGGAATGACAAAAACCGCAGCGTAATGGGCTTGCCTTCGGCAGTGAGCAGCGTTTCGGGGATCCGCCAGTCGGTGTAGGTAGAAAAATCCACTCCACCGGTATAGCAGCCTGCCAGTTCTGCCCCTGAAAACGCCAGCACCTCGCCCAGATTGCTGCCGTCATAATAAACATGAAGCAGATCATTGCACGCATCTTCCAATTCGTCACGCACCGCCAGGTGCAATCTGCCAATGCCGTAGTATGGTTCTTCCAACAGCTCGGTAAAGCCTGTGCCGTTTGCACGGAAAATCTCCTCTACTGCGGCATAAACGGTCTCGTATTGATAGTCATCGTAGCCAATATCCGTATCCAGATCATAGTACACAAAGATCGGGGTGCTGTTGTAGGTCATGTACACGCCGCCGCGATTCATTGGAACAGAGCCAAACATACTGCCTTTCCGGTCCTGCACGATTTGGGTGACTTCCGCAGTAAATCCGTATTTATCCTCAATATAGGCAACCGCCTTGCTGTTGATGTTTGCAACAAAGGCTTCGTATTCCCGCTGTTTTGCCTCTTGCCTGTCCGAGATGGGTATCACAATGAAATGAAACACCGCCCAGACGATCAGACCGCAAAGCAGCATGGCAATGCCGAACAATACCGCGAAAACGATCAGCGCGGTTTTTGCACCTTTGGATAACATATGCGTCACCTCCGTGTTTTTCCCATGATACCACAGCGCGCTGAAGAAAGTCAAGGAAAGTAACAACATTGTAAACTATTGGCGCGGATTGTGATGCTTTGTCACTGATTTGTCACAACTGCCGCCACAGCATTTTTGCAAAAGCACTCGACATTTGCAGAAAAATGTGTTATAATGGTATCGCAATGATAAAACACGGAGGTACGCTACATGGCATGGGAATTTGATGTACTCAACTGGATACAGGAAAATCTTCGCTGCGGCTTGTTGGATACGGTGATGCCGATCATTACATTTCTGGGCAATGGCGGCTGGTTCTGGATTGCTTTGACCCTGGTGGGATTTATCCCCCAAAAAACGCGAAAATATGCGTTTATCTCAGCATTTGCGCTGATTTGTTGTCTGGTATTCGGCAACCTGATCCTGAAGCCCTGCATTGCACGCATCCGCCCCTTTGATGTGCAAACGGGCATCCAGCTACTGATTGAAAAACCCCATGATTATTCGTTCCCTTCGGGGCATACGCAGGCATCCTTTGCCACAGCCACCGCGATTTTCTTCAAGGATAAGCGTTGGGGCATCGGGGCGTTGGTGCTTGCGGCACTGATCGCATTCTCGCGGATGTATCTGTATGTGCATTATCCTACGGATATCCTCGCAGGGGTGCTGTTTGGTGTGGGCTATGCAATCATCGGGAAGCTGCTGGTAGATCGCATCTGCAAAAAGCGCGGCATCGCTGCATAACGCGCACGAATCGAAAGCGTGGTGTACCTTTCCGTACATCACGCTTTTTGCTGCAAAATACAGGATACCCCTTTGCCCCACAATGACCGCATCTTTGCGCAAATTGCCAAAGGGCGATTCCAAACGCGATGGGCTATATGGCAAAACCATGAAATTGCAGACAGCATCCACCCAAGCCGTTGCAAACATGATATAATAACCCTAAGCCTGCTATATTGATTTCAGATATGAAAGAAAGGAGGCATGACAAATGCCATCCAACGGCGCACAAATCGAACAGATCCTTGCCGCCCAGAAAGCCTACTATCACGACGGAGCCACCTTGCCCACTGCTTTTCGCGTGGCACAGCTCAAACGCCTGTATCGGGAGATTACCGACAGAGAGCAGGAGATTGTTGCTGCTCTGCAAAAAGACCTTGGCAAGAGCCGCTTTGAAAGCTATATGTGCGAGATCGGTATCACACTTTCGGAAATCAGTTATATGATCAAGCACTGCCGCCGCTTTGCTAAGCCCAAAAGAGTGCGCACGCCGCTCTCCCAGTTTGCAGCCAACAGCTCCATCTGCCCGACACCCTACGGCAATGTGCTGATTATGAGCCCGTGGAATTATCCCTTTTTGCTGACCATGGAGCCACTGGTGGATGCCATCGGGGCAGGCAACACTGCAATCGTCAAACCAAGTGCCTACTCGCCAGCCACCGCTGCCGTTGTGCGCTCTATCATTGAAGCGTGCTTTGCACCCGAATATGTGGCGGTTATCACCGGCGGCAGAGCAGAAAATACGGCTCTGCTGCAACAAAAATTTGATTTTGTATTCTTTACGGGCAGCCAGAAGGTAGGCAAAGATGTATTACGCCACACCGCAGAGCATCTCACACCTGCCGTTCTGGAGTTGGGCGGGAAAAGCCCCTGCATTGTCGATGAAACCGCAAAAATCAGGTTAACAGCCAAGCGCATTGTATTCGGAAAATATCTCAACTGCGGACAAACCTGTGTGGCACCCGATTACATTCTCTGCCATAAGAGCATCAAAGCACGGCTGATACAAGCAATCTGTACAGAGATCGTGGCACAGTTCGGGGAAGATCCACTGCAAAATCCCGAATACGGCAAAATCATCAACGAGAAGCATTTTCACCGGTTGCTGTCGCTGATGGATGGGGGGAACATCGTACACGGCGGACAGTGCCGCAGAGAAACCCTGCAAATTGCACCCACGGTAATGGACAATGTCACCTTTGCAGACGCTGTGATGCAGGAGGAAATTTTCGGGCCGATCCTGCCAATTCTCACCTACGAACACACTGGGCAGATCTACGATATGCTTGCAGACAGGCCCACCCCCCTTGCGCTGTATCTGTTTACCGAAAACAAAAAACAGATGGTGGCTCTGACCGGCAGGCTGCGCTACGGCGGCGGCTGCATCAACGATACCATCATTCATCTGGCAGCAAGCAATCTCCCCTTTGGCGGTATGGGCGAAAGCGGCATGGGGGCATATCATGGCAAGTTTGGGTTTGATACCTTCTCCCATCAAAAGGCCATTGTCAACAAGAAAACATGGATGGATCTTCCCCTGCGATACCACCCTTACAGTAAATCATATAAAGATAAAATCGTGCGTCGATTTTTACGATAATCAGTGTCGAATAATGTCGAGTATTAAATTTTTGTAAATTGTTGTCGCAATATGTTGACATATGAAAAGAATGATAGTATACTTTCCTCAAGAGATATCCGGCAGCAATGCTGCAACGGGTATTTCGAAAAAATCTGCATTTACAGAAAGGAAGATGTATCATGAAGAAATCCAGATTGTTCGCAGCACTGACCGCAGCCATGCTCTTTGCAGCAGCACCGCTGCAGGTAGCCGCAGCAGAAGTGCCCACCGATGAGGAAGCGTCAACATATGCCACGGGGCTGATCGCAGAGTATACTATCAATGCGTATTACGGCTATAATACGCTGATGGTAGATGCATCTACCTATGCAAGCGGAGAAATGGCAAAGATCGGTCTCGTCAACATGGTTGTACAGTACAGCGATGACAAAATCACTTGGATGGATGAAGTGTATCTCGATGATATGATCAACCAGAATGCGTACTACTTCTCTGTCTACGGCTATGGCGTACCGGTCCTCAGCGGCCATTACTACCGCATTGTGATCACTTTCTACGCCAAGGAGAAGGGATGGTTCTTCCCTGGCTCGCAGTCGATTACGGTACCATCCAAATCAGTCTGGATCGGTTAATCTCACAGCAACTGCACAGCCGCCGAGCTTTTCGGCGGCTGTTTTTTTGCAATACCCACGGCGCACAAAGCACACCGTCCTTCGTTTGGCGCTGTCATGCTCCGTTACGGGGATAGCAGTTGCATCGCCAACAGCAGCAGCACACCCGGTACGCCCAGTACTGCCGCAGCGCCGATATGCAACATATTCAGCGGCAGATAACAGCCGATCTCTTCGCCAAAAAAATAGCAGATCAGCAATGCGCCCAGCCCCATCACACTGCTGATGAAAAGCGAGCGCAGAGCGTGCCGATATTTGCAGATTGCCCACAGCATGGTCACCAAAGAGATCGCTGCAAAGGCAGTCAGCAGCAGTTCGGGGGGAAGTCGTTCCAACAGCTTGTCCACAGTATCGCTCCTTTACAGATTTACAGTATGATATACGCCAGTGCCAACAGCAGCCGACGGTCTTTCTGCTCTTTGGAAAGCAAAAGCAGCACTGCCAGAATCAGCAAAGTATCACTGTCAAGATTTTTCAACAGTGACCGCAGTGGATTGGAATTTTGCGCAGTGGGGATACTTTTAGGGGTGGGTAACGGTGCTGCATACTGCGGTTGCTGTATCTCCTCGGAGGGATGCTGTGCTTGCCCTGCCGATCGCATCTGCTGTCGGTTCTGCGGCATGGGTCTTGGCCCCTGAAAGGGGAATCTTCGCTGGGGTGGCATTGTGCGCACCTCCTGTCCAAAGTATGGTGATCGGCTGCGTATCAAGATGATGGCATGCTGCCGTAAGCCTTACAAAGCGTCTGCCAGATCATTCAGCAGCCCCTTTTCTTTCAGCGAAAGAAATACACTGTATAATCGCAGCAGCTTTACAGCACGGTCTACGCGTTTGCTGCGCTGCTCACTTAAATACGGCTTCAGTGCCAACAGAAGCTGCGTTTCGTCGTCCTTTTCTTGCATCTGCGAGAAAATTTCGCCCACCAACAGCAACTTTGAAAAATCAAAACCATTTCCGCTGTCGGCATCAGTGCTGTCAGCCTGTGGGGGATCCTCGGCGGATGCTTCTCCCCCACCGCCCTGCAGCATGGCAGCCAATTCTGCCAGGTTTTGCATACTCTCGGGATCCGAAAGCAGCGATTGCAGCTTTTCGGAAAGGTCATCCACAATCGCCGCCTCCCTTCCTGATTGCTTCGGTCAGTGTTTGAGCTTTTCGTACAGTGCCTTTGCCTGCTGACTGTTCATCATCTGCTGCAACCGTTGCGGATTTGCAAGCAGTTGCTGAAATGCCGCTGCGTCCTTGGGCTTCATGCTTGCCAGTGCCGCATCGAATTTGCCTTCCTTCAGCTCCGCCCTGAGCGTTTCGGCGGGCACACCCAGTTTCTTGCTGACCGCTTGCAGCAATGCGTCCAATTGGGGCGAGTCCTTGGGTCTTTGTACCATAAAGATGACTCCTTTCATGCAAAAAAGAATTGACGGTGTTCTATTTTTATGCTATAATACAGAAAAACAGAACGGGAGGTTCGGGCAACGATGCGGATTTTGGCAATCTCCGATACCCACGGCAAAATCGAGGCACTGGAAAAGGTATTTCTGCTGCACCCCGAAGCGGATCTGTACATTCACTGCGGTGACGGTGAACGGGAGCTGAACAGCTTTCTGATGGCGTACCCTACATACACGGGGCGTACTTATCATGTAAAAGGCAATTGTGATTTCTCAAGCACTTCCCCCACAGAGCTGGTGCTGGAGTTGGAAAACGGTCACCGCTTATTGGCGGTGCATGGTCATATACATATGGGAGCAAGCATCGGTTCGCTGTACCACTATGCAGTGCAGGCAGGTGCAGATCTTGCCATATTCGGGCATCTGCACTGCCGCTATGACAATGTACAGCAGGGGGTACGCATCGTATCGCCGGGCAGTGCTGCCCGCCCTCGTGACGGTCAGCCGGCAGCCTATGCGTTGATTGATCTGGTGGGTGACCAGTATGTTGTCAGCCATGGAGATGTACCGCTTTAGATATCGCTGCTGTATCATATGCAGCAGATAGAGCAAATGTGTACTATCATCTGATAGTAAGAATCATGTGGTATCTGATACCGTTCGAAAGAATCAAACAAACAAGGAGTGTTTCTCATGCGAGTAGCCGCAGTTTTCAGTGATCATATGGTGCTGCAGCGCGAAAAGCGCATTGCAGTATGGGGCGAGGCCCCGGACGGCGAACAGGTTTCCGTGCTGTTTGGCGGATATACCGTATCTGCCGTTGCCGCCGATGGCAAATGGCAGGTATTCTTGCCGCCGATGGCAGCCGCAACGGGTCTGCAAATGGTGGTAAAAGGGCAACAGGATACCGTTACATTTCACGATATTGCAGTGGGCGAGGTCTGGCTCTGCGGCGGACAGAGCAACATGGAATTTGAAATCCACAGTGAGAAAAACGGCGAGGCGCTGCTGCAATCGCTGACCCCTGAATGCGGCGTGCGGTTTTACTACACCCCCAAGCAGCGCATCAAGGACGAGAACTTTGATGCCATTGAGCGCAATACCTGCTGGTCGGAGGCGACTCCCGAAAGCGCAAGAGCGTGGTCGGCAGTAGGCTTGTATTTTGCGCTGCGCATTGCCGAGGAATTGGGCGTTACCGTGGGGCTCATCGGCTGCAACTGGGGCGGTACCTCCGCAACGGCATGGATCTCCCGCAGCACCATCGAACAGCACACTGCACTGCGCCCCTACCTTGAGGACTACGACAAGGCAATGGAAGGCAAGACCCTTGAGGAGCACATCCGGGAATATGACGAATACATTGTCTACCAGGATGCATGGAATGTGCGCTGCGGACAGTGCTATGCTGATGAGCCGGGCTGCTCATGGGCAAGAGTACTGGAGGTCTGCGGCGAATCGAAATTTCCCGGCCCGATGGGGCCAAAAAACGAATACCGTCCCGGCGGTTTGTACGAGACCATGCTGCAGCGCGTCTGCCCCTACACCCTGCGCGGATTCCTGTACTATCAGGGCGAGTCGGACGATCATCGCCCCGACACCTACGAGGAACTTCTCACCGCACTGGTACATCAGTGGCGCGATGACTGGAACGATGAGAACCTCTACTTTCTCAATGTACAATTGCCCATGTTCAAATATGCACACGACCCCGATTATCAGCACTGGTGCAAAATCCGTGAGGCACAGGCAAAGGTGTATCACGACCTGCGGAAAACGGGACTTGCCGTGCTGACTGACTGCGGCGAGTTGGATAACATCCACCCGACCGATAAGAAAACCGTTGGCGAACGGCTGGCATTGCAGGCGTTGTATCTGGTCTATGACCGCGTATGGGAAAGCGAAGCTTGCGCACCGATGTTCCGTGACTGCTACAGTGTGGGAAATACCATGGTGCTGCGCATCGACCATGCGGCAGAGGGCTTTCTGCTCAAGGGCGAACCAACAGGCTTTGAGATCGCAGGTGCAGACGGTGTATATCACCCGGCAAGGGCGGTGCTTACACCTGACTGCATCACCCTGACTGCGGATGATGTTGACGCCCCCATGTATGCAAGATACGCGTGGTCAAATTACATGATACCCACGGTATTCGGCGCAAACGAATTGCCCCTTGCACCGTTCCGCACCGATCGCGCACACTGAAATCAAGCGGTATTCTCAACAATGAGGGTACCGCTGTTTGCTGCACCACGCTGCCCAAATCTTGACAAGCAGGGGCGGTTGTGATATACTGGAAATACACATTATACGGAACAGGAGATTACAAATGAATCGCAAAGAAATGACCGAGATTCGCAACCACTTTGGCCCAGAAGCCAAGTATTTTTCCATGGAACAGGTACTGACTGCCCTGATTGATGTCAAAGGTGATGTGCGCGGTATGCGTCTGCGCCCCTATCACAAGATCACGGAGCAGGAAACCGACATCCTCTTTGCCACCATGAAGAAGGTGCTTTGCCCTGCCATCGGGAAATCCACCGCAGAGCTTGCATTCCGCAATGCAGAGTATGCCGAGGGCACGCCCCAGAATATGCTGACTGCACTGCTGCGCTCGGAACTGAAAGACGAAGAAGCTGCCATGGCCTTCCTCACAAAGCTTTCAGATACCGTATTCGCAGATGAGCCTTTTGCGGTGCTTGCTGCCTATTGTCAATACTCCGCGCCCCGAAAGAACAAAATGGACGAGCTGGACGATGAGAACAATGACCACATCTACCGATATATTGTGGTGGCACTCTGCCCTGTGGGTTCTGGAGAAAGCACACTGGCTTACAGCAGCTTTGATGATGAGATCTTCCGTCAGGAGAGCAAGGATGCCATCATTGGCAAGGCACCCAAGGACGGCTTTCTGTTTCCGGCATTCAGCGACCGCGCGGCAGATGTCAATCATGTGATGTACTACACCAAAACACCCAACGCGCCCAACGATAAACTGGTGGAAGATTTTCTCGGCTGTGAGACCGAAGCGACCATTGATGAGGAACAGGGCAGCATGAAACAGGTGATGCAGCAGCTTCTGGGCGATGATCTCACCTACGAAGCGGTTGCCACGGTCAACGAAAAGCTGGAGCAGATCGTTGCAAAAAATAAGAGCGATGAGGCACCTACAGAGATCACGGGGCATATTCTGCACCGTATGCTGCAGGACGCCGGCGTGCCGGAGGACAAGCTGGAGCGCACCGAAGAAGTATTCAAGGAGTGCGTGGAAACGACGCTGAAACCGGAACGGCTTGTGCAGCCGAAAACCATCATCCGCACCCCCGAAATCGTAGTGAATGTGAAAAACGATGCCAAGGACAAGGTGCGCCTGGAAACGGTGAACGGCAGACACTGCATGGTCATTGCACTGGATGAGGCTGTGATTGAAGTCAACGGCTACGAACTGAAAGTGCCCGGCATGACCGAATAATACAGAACGAAAGGATACGGTGAGTATGAGCCAGATCAGAGATGCGCTGCTATGGGAAAGCGGCGAACGGAAAATCAACTGGGTAAAGAACAATATGCCCCTGCTGCGCGGCATTGAAGCCGAATTTGCACAGACAAAGCCCTTTGCAGGTCTGCGCATTGCACTGTCGATTCATCTGGAGGCAAAAACTGCATATCTCTGCCGGGTAATGGCGGCAGGAGGCGCGGAGATGTACATTACAGGCTCCAATCCCCTCTCTACACAGGATGATATTGCTGCGGCTCTGGTACACGGCGGCCTGAATGTGTTTGCCTGGCACGGTGCCACCGAAGAAGAATATCTGGCACATACCCGCCGCGTCATTGAGATCGCACCGCATTTTATCATTGATGATGGCGGCGATCTGGTTTCGCTGATCCATAACGAATATCCACAGTTGCTTTCCAATGTCATCGGCGGATGCGAGGAAACCACAACGGGTATCCTGCGTCTGAAAGCAATGGCAAAAGAGGGCAAGCTGCAATTCCCCATGATGCTGGTCAACGATGCCGACTGCAAGCATCTGTTTGATAACCGCTACGGTACGGGACAATCCGTGTGGGACGGCATCAATCGCACCGCCAACCTGATTGTGGCAGGCAAAAATGTGGTTGTGGCGGGCTATGGCTGGTGCGGTAAGGGCACGGCAATGCGTGCAAAGGGGCTGGGTGCCAATGTCATTGTAACAGAAATTGACCCTGTTAAGGCAATCGAAGCGATCATGGACGGCTTTGATGTGATGCCGATGGAGGAAGCTGCAAAGATCGGCGATTTCTTTGTCACCGTTACGGGATGTGATAAGGTCATCACCGAAAACAGCTTTGTGAACATGAAAGACGGCGCGATTCTGTGCAATGCAGGCCATTTTGATGTGGAAGTCGATATGGCTTGTCTGCGAAAAATGGCTGTCAGCTCGTTTACGGCACGCAACAACATTGTAGGCTACACCCTCCCAAACGGCAACACATTGTATGTCATTGCAGAGGGCAGACTGGTGAATCTTGCTGCCGGTGACGGCCATCCTGCCGAAATCATGGATATGAGTTTTGCCATTCAGGCTCTGAGTGCGGAGTATCTCATCAAAAACCGGCAACAAATCACCGATACCCTGATTACCGTGCCCCGTTCGGTCGATCAGATGGTGGCACGCCGCAAGCTTGCCTCCATGGGTGTTGCCATTGATACACTGACCGAGGAGCAGGCCGCATATCTTGCAGGATGGGAGGGCGAAACGCCCTAACCGAAACCAATCGCAGCGGAACATGAAAGGTCAGACACCATGTTTGCCATCTTTGAAATCAAACGCAAAAACAAACCTCTGCACACTTTGCGAGCCTGGACACAGCAGAACATCGGCAAGACAGGAAAACGGTTCATCTTTTTGCAGACGGAACAACGATTCTGTTTTCGCGTCAAGGATCTGCTGCGCACACTGGACGAAATGTGCGAGCAGTTTGAACAGTTCCAGCAGCAACGCAAAAAGCTGGAAAAATCACAGCGCGTTGACCCTCTCTTTGACCGCATGGAGTCAGTGTTTCTTGTCTGCTGCACGCAGCTTGTGCAAACCCTTGATATGTGCGTATGGGAACGCATCAAGGAGCCGGAGTACCCACCGCGCAATATGCTGCAGGCACTGATCGCACGGAACAAGGCGGTACTGCACAACTATGGCGATTATCTCTTTGCACTTACGCAGGCGACTTTTCGCGATACTTCACAAGACCGTGAAACCATCGCCCGTACTGTTCTGGCAATGTCCGAGGTGATGCAGCAGTACGGCAATCTATAATCTGAAAGGATTTCAAAAACGATGCTTCGATTCTACAATGCCGAGATACTCGCAATGGAAAATGACCTCATTCTTCGCAAAGGTGAGCTGTGGACAAAGGGTGACCGCATCACCTATATGGGCGAAACCCCTGCAGTGCTGCCCAATTTTGACCGCGAAATCGATCTGCAAGGCAAGTTGCTGATGCCCTCATTCAAGAATGCCCACGCCCATTCTGCCATGACCTTTCTGCGCTCCTTTGCGGAGGATGTGCCCTTGCAGCAGTGGCTTTTTGAAAAGGTATTCCCCTACGAGGAACGCCTGACACCCGATGATGTGTATGTCTTTACCAAGCTTGCCATTGCAGAATATCTTTCTTCGGGCTTTACCGCTGCCTTTGATATGTATCTTGAACCCGAAGCCATTGTACAGGCAGGCATTGCATGCGGCTTTCGCACCGTGCTTTGCAGCGGTATCAGCGGCGATGCTGTAGAGATCGACCGCCTGCAACGGATGTACGAGCAGTTTTGCAGCTATCATCCGCTGGTGCAGTACCGTCTGGGATTCCACTCGGAATATACCACGACCCCTGCATTGCGCAGGGAGATCGCAAAGCTTGCACAAGCAGAAAAACAGCCCGTGTACACCCATATCAGCGAGACCAAAAAAGAGCACGATGAATGCATCGCGCGCAACGGCTGTACACCTGCACAGCATTTTGCCGAACTGGGGTTATGGGAATACGGCGGCGGTGGATTCCACGGGGTGTGGCTGGATGCAGCCGACCGCAAGATCTTTGCCGACAAGGGACTGTATCTTGTCAGTTGTCCTGCGTCCAATGCAAAGCTTGCCAGCGGCATTGCGCCGCTGCAGGAATGTCTGGCACAGGGGGTGCATCTGGCACTGGGCACCGATGGCCCTGCAAGCAACAACGCGGTTGACCCCTTCCGCGAGATGTATCTTGCGGCAACGTTACAGCGTCTGCGCTGCAATGATGCCGCTGCCGTACCTGCCACCGAGATCCTCAAGGCGGCAACCGTCGGTTCTGCCAAAGCAATGGGGCTTCATGACTGCGATATGCTGGCGGTTGGCAAACAGGCGGATTTCATTGTGGTGGATACGGCAATGCCCAATCTGCGGCCGATTCACGATGTGGTGCGCAATCTGGTATACAGCGGTGGCAAGCAAAATATCGCTATGACAATTTGTGCAGGGAAGATCCTGTACGAAAACGGCAGCTACTGCATGGGCCTTGATATGGAAAAGCTGTATGCCGAAGCACAGCAACGGGCAGAGCATCTGACCAAGGATTGAGCGTGGGTCCGGTTTGTTGGACGGCAATCCATCCCGCGCTGCCATACTTGCCATTCTTGCCATTCTACAAATACAAAACGCCCGATTCTCGCAAAGAATCGGGCGCATTTTTATGCTTCTGTTTCAACAACAATATTGGAAATCCACACGCCTTTTTGTATCAACACCCAGCCAATCAGCACCTTGATCAACTCGGCACCCTGCGCGCAGCTATACACCGCCAGAATCGGCAAATCAGTAAAGCGCGAAAGCACAAAGGCAATGGGCACTGTGACGCACCACGAAAAGCCGCAATCAAACAAAAAGGTGATGTATGTTTTTCCGCCTGCACGCAGGGTAAAATACATCGCGTGCAACAGCCCGTGAATGGGCATCAGCACGGCGCTGACCAAAATAAATTTTGTCGCCAGCGTACGCACCACATCTGTGGTATTATACGCCATTGGAAACAGCCCTGCAAAGCAAGCCATGATGCCGCCAACAATCACACAAATGCCTGCGGCGCACCAAATGAGCTTGGGTGCTGATTTTTTCGCCTCTGCAAGGTGATTCGCTCCCAGCATCTGCCCAATGACCACCGACACGCCAGAGCCGAACGCGATATACAGAACATTGAACAGATTGACAACAGTGCTTGAGATATTCAGCCCTGCGACAACATCCAGTCCGCGCAGTGAATAACACTGGGTCAGCACCGCAACACCCGCAGACCACAGACACTCGTTGGCAGTCAGCGGCAGCAGACCCTTCCACATGATTCGGTTGCGCAATGCCACGGGAATCCATAGCGTGCGGTACAGACCGTTCACAAAGGGCAATCTTGCCTTATGGGTATGCGTCCAGATGATCACAATGCCGCACTGTACCACGCGCGCAATCAGGGTAGCGATGGCGGCACCCACCACGCCAAGCTTCGGAAATGGCCCGATACCGAAAATCAGCAGTGCATTGAAACAGGTGTTGATGCACACTGCAACGATACCTGCAATCATCGGCGGTACGGTGATACCGCCCTCACGCAGTGTGCCTGCATAGATCTGCTCAAGAGAAAAGGGCACCAGTCCCAGCAGCATCACTGCAAGATATTGCTTGGCAAAACCGAATGTCGCCTCCAGATCCAGGTTTTGTTCGGTTTCATGCAGATACAGGCGTATCAGCGGATCTCCTGCAAAGAAGAAAATCAGGATGCCGATGACCGTTACGCACATGGCGGAGATCATTTTGAATCGAAAAACATGACGCACACCCTCATGGTCTGCCTTGCCGAAAAACTGCGCGCAGAAAATCCCGCCACCGGATATTACGCCGAAAATGGTAATGTTGAATACAAACATCAACTGATTGACAATCGCGACACCGGACATTTCTTCCGTGCCGACCTGCCCCACCATGATGTTATCCAACAGCGCTACAAAGTTTGTGATCAGATTCTGTACCATAATCGGCACTGCAATCCGCAATGTGCGCTGCAATAATCGTTGTTCTCGCTTTGTTTGATTCATCTATTTCCTCCAGAATACCCCATTTCACAACACTGCACAGGCATGGAGGCGATGCTTCCGTACAAGTTCACCAAAAATAAATTCGGTACTGTGCGCGCACAATGCCGTGATGAAGTTCATCGCACAATGATGCCCTTGCTGCGGCAATCGGCTTTGACCTGTGCGACTGTCAGCTCACCAAAATGAAAAAGCGAAGCAGCAAGGGCTGCTGTTGCGCCGGTCTGCTGAAAGGCAGTGGCGAAATCGGAACATTTCCCAGCACCGCCGCTGGCGATGACGGGAATACGCACATTGGCACAAACGGCTTGCAGCATTTCAATATCAAATCCACCGCGCACTCCGTCCGTATCAATGGAATTGAGGCAGATCTCTCCTGCACCTCGCGCCTGAATCTCCTTAACCCATTCAATAAGATCCATCTGCATATCAATTCTGCCGCCATTGACAAATACAGTATAGCCCCCCTTGCCGTTGCGTTTGGCATCAATGCCGACCACGATACACTGGGAACCAAACAGTTCCGCCCCCTGAGAGATCAATGCAGGATTTTTGACCGCCGAAGAATTGATGCTGATCTTATCCGCGCCGGCACGGAGCGTATCACGCATATCCGCAACTGTTGCAATACCGCCGCCGACAGTCAGCGGAATAAACACCTGCTTTGCGGTTTCGCGCACCACATCCAGAAAAACGCCTCTGCCTTCGTGGGATGCGACAATATCATAAAACACAAGCTCATCTGCGCCCTGACGGTTGTATTCCGCAGCACAGGCTACGGGATCGCCCACATCTTTTACGCCCTCAAAATTGACACCCTTTACCACCTTGCCGTGTCGCACATCCAGACAGGGTATGATTCGTTTTGCAAGCATCAGAAAGCACCTCCCATATCCTCATGTGCTACATTTAGCGCATCGCGCAGTGAAAGCGTGCCCTGATAAATCGACTTCCCGCAGATCGTGCCGTACAGCCCCAGCTGTTTGCAGGCAACGATGTCCTCTATGGTATGCACGCCGCCACTGGCAATGAGATTGCACTGCCCTGCAGTTTCCCTAGCAAGCATAGCAAGCTGCTGTGTATTTACCCCTGTAAGGGTGCCGTCCTTGGCAATATCGGTCACGATGAAATAGCGCACCCCTACGGCAATCATCTCCTTTGCCAGATCGACATCGCGCACATCGGAAGTTTCCAGCCAGCCTTCGGTGGCAACCATACCGTTTTTGGCATCAATCCCCACTGCAATGGCTTCGCTGCCGAATTTTGCCACGGCATCTTTAACAAGCTGCGGATTTTTCAGCGCGGCAGAGCCTAAAATCACACGGGAAATACCCATATCCAGATATGCCCCGATGGTTTCCATATTGCGGATACCGCCGCCTAATTCCACCTTCAGCGAGGTATGCTTTGCCACTGCGGTATAGATCGCACTGTTGACAGGCTTGCCCTCCTTGGCACCGTCCAGATCCACCATATGAATCCACCGGGCACCTGCTGCTTCAAAAGACTTTGCGGTGGTCAGCGGATCCTCTGCAACCTGCTGTGCGGTAGCGTAATCGCCCTGTGTCAGGCGCACGCACTGTCCCTTATGAATATCAATGGCAGGTAAAATAAACATTACAGCATCCCTCCGAAATTCCGCAGCATCTGCAAGCCTTGCTCCCCTGATTTTTCAGGGTGGAACTGCGCACCGAACACATAGCCGCCATCGGTGATGAGTGCAGGAATCCGCCCGTCGTAATCGGCATACGCCACGATATTTGCATCATCACAGAATGCCTGATAGGAGTGTACGAAATAGGTGTAAAGGGGCTGCTCCAGCCCTTGCAGCAACGGACAATCCGCCTGCAAAACGGTCAGCTCGTTCCAACCCATATGCGGAATAATGACCCTCTGAGAAGGGATCCGATGCACACTGCCCCGAATGAGCCCCAGACCCTTGCAGGGTGCGACCTCGTCGCTTTCTTCCAACAGCATCTGCATACCAAGGCAGATGCCAAGCAACGGTTTTTTCTTTGATTCCTCGCAGATGACCTCCACCAGGCCGCTTTCACGGAGCATTTGCATACCGGCAGGAAATGCGCCCACCCCGGGCAGAATCAAGCCATCCGCAGCACGCAGATCTTCGGTTTTTTTGGTAAGCTGATGGTTCAGCCCCAGATATTCCAGTGCATTGCAGACCGAAAACAGATTGCCAGCACCGTAATCAATGACAGCGATCATGCTAACACTCCTTTGGTGGAAAGTACCGTGCCGTCCTCATTCTGGCGAATTGCCGCCTTGAGCGCATGGGCAAATGCCTTGAACAGCGCTTCGCACTTGTGGTGGTCATTGGTGCCGTACATCATATTCAGGTGCAGGGTAATGCCTGCGTGAAACGCCAACGCACGGAAAAACTCCTCGGTCAGACAGGCATCGTAACTGCCGATCATGGGATTGGTAAAGCTGCCTTGAAACACCAGAAACGGTCTGTTGGAAAGATCAAGGCTGCAAAATGACAACGCCTCATCCATAGGAATAAACGCACTGCCATAGCGCGCAATGCCTGATTTATCCCCCAGAGCCTGCGCAATCGCCTGCCCCAGTACAATGCCCGTATCCTCAACGGTATGGTGCGCGTCCACTTCCAGATCACCCACCGTATGTATCTGCATACTAATGCCGCTGTGCTTGGAAAGTGCGGTCAGCATATGGTCAAAAAAGCCGATCCCCGTGGCAATCTCGCTGTTTCCCTTGCCATCCATGGCAACGGATACGGTGATCTGCGTTTCCTTGGTGTTGCGTGTCACTGTGGCTTCTCGCATCGCAGTACGCCTCCTTTGTTCAGCCGATGGGCTGTAAGATTTGCTCTAAAGCACTCAGCAGCAGCGTCTGCTCGCGACGGTTGCCTGCACAAATACGCAGACCGTCGGCAAAGCAGCGCACCGCAATGCCTGCCTTTGCCAGAGATTCAAAAATCTCACGGGCATAGGCGGTTTTGATGAAAACAAAATTAGTGCGCGTGGGATACACGCACTCCAGAATACTCGGATAACGCTTAACCAGTTCTGCTACCGCAGTATAGAGCCGCTGTGTCTGCATAATGATCTCGGTGCGGCACTGCTCCAGCAGAGAAGTCTCGCGCAGCACGGTGGCTGCAATCGCCTGACTGACCCCATCGCAGTTATAGGGCGATTTTGCAGCACGCAGCAATCCCGTCAGGTACGGATTTGCCACGGCAAAACCCATTCGCACAGCCGCCAGACCGATCGCCTTGGAACAGGTGCGCAGCACGATCAGGTTTTCATACTTTGTCACCAGATCCATCACGGACTCATCCCAGAAATCCATATACGCTTCGTCCACGATCACCAGACAGGAAACCGATTCCAACAGACGAATGACCTCATTGCGCGGCAGCCCCAGAGATGTGGGATTGCAAGGATTGGAGAAGATCACCGCATCGGCATCCCTGCAGGCCGCGATCAGGGCATTCACATCAATTTGCAGTTGTGCGGTTTTGGGCACAACCACCGTTTCCACCTCAGACAGTGCTGCATAGAAACGATACATAGAAAAATCATGGGAAACGGTAACCAGCTTGCTCCCCTTTGCCAAAAAGCAGTTGATCAACAAGCTGAGAAGCTCATCAGAGCCGTTTGCCGCTGTAACCAGGTTCGCATGGGTTCCGTAATAGGCGGCAAAAGCTTGAATGGTCTCATTGGCAAGGGGATCGGGGTAACGGTTGAAATCCAATTCCTCTATGCGGTCGGCGATCTTTGCTTTCAGCACCGAGGGCAGATCAAAATAGGATTCGTTGGCATCCAGACGCACAGCATAACTGCCCGTAATGGGATCATAAGCCTGCAATCCGGTTAATTTCTCAGGTAAATTCGGCATCATATCCACCTCAGATTATTCAAAACGAACTGCCACAGCATTGGCGTGGGCAGTCAGCCCCTCACGGTTGGCAATGCAGAGGATATCATCCTTTGCAGCGCGCAGGGCGTCCTCTGTATAATAGATATAGCTGGAACGCTTGACAAAGCTGTAAACCGAAAGCGGCGAGAAGAATCTTGCAGTACCTGAAGTGGGCAGAACATGGTTGGGGCCTGCATAATAATCGCCCAGCGGCTCCGAGGCATACTGCCCCAGGAACACGGAGCCTGCATTATCCAATTTGCCGATGTACTCCAACGGATTCTTCATCAGCACTTCCAGATGCTCAGGGGCGATCTCATTGGCAAGCATCACTGCCTGCTCATTGCTCTCGCAGATGAGAATGGCGCCGTAATCATCCAATGATTTGCGGATGATTTCTGCACGGGAGAGATGCTGAAGCTGCCGTTCGATCTCGGCGCAGGTACGGCTGGCAACAACCTCACTGGTGGTCACAAGAATCGCAGAGGCAAGCACATCATGCTCTGCCTGGGACATCAAATCCGCTGCAACATATTTCGGTTCAGCGGTATCATCTGCCATCACCAGAATCTCACTGGGGCCCGCCACCATGTCGATATCCACCACGCCGTACAGCAAACGCTTTGCAGTTGCCACAAAGATATTGCCG
Source organism: Oscillospiraceae bacterium (assembly GCA_016295145.1). Taxonomy (GTDB): domain Bacteria; phylum Bacillota; class Clostridia; order Oscillospirales; family Ruminococcaceae; genus Firm-04. Next base: position 11,234 of record JAEDLR010000004.1, on the reverse strand, counting down.
GGGCCCACGATCTTATCCACACGGGGAATGGTATCGGTGCCATAGGCAAGGGCTGCAACTGCCTGCGCGCCGCCCATGAGGAACACTCTGTCCACGCCGCAAAGAGAAGCAGCCACCAGAATATCGGGGTTGGGCTTACCGTCTTTGCCGGGAGGCGTCACCATAATCAGCTCGCCCACTCCTGCAATCTTTGCAGGAATGGCGTTCATCAGCACACTGGAAGGATACGCTGCCGTGCCACCGGGCACATACAGTCCCACACGGGCAAGACCGCGCAGACGCTGACCAAGAATCACGCCGTCCTCGCGGGTATTGACAAAACCCTGCTCCTTCTGGCGATTGTGGAAATCCGCAATATTTTCAATGGCATTGAGCAAAGCCTCCACAAACTGCGGGTCGGCATTTTCCAGTGCCTCCGCGATGGTATCGGCATCAACCTCAAACTGTTCGGGGCACTTGCCATCAAACTTCTCAGTATAGGCACGCACAGCGGCATCGCCGTTGACGCGCACATTCTCCAGAATCTCCTCTACTGTACTGACAACCTTTGGGTCGGGGGCGGTGCTGCGGCTGCGCAGCGTATTCAAAAAGAGAAATTCCTCTTCGCCGTTGCAACGAATGATCTGCATGATACATTACTCCTTATTCTCGGAAAAATAGCGTTCGATTTTTTCGGTTAACGATTCGATCTCCTGCTGACGCAGCTTCATGCTGACGGTATTGGCAATCAGTCTTGCGGAGATGGGTGCCACATCTTCATACACCTCAAGACCGTTTTCTTTCAGCGTTGTGCCGGTTTCCACGATATCCACAATACCGTCGGACAGCTCCAGCAACGGTGCAAGCTCCACCGAGCCTTCAATTTTCACGATATCCACATCCATGCCCTTGGCTTCAAAAAAGCTGCGGGCAACATTCGGGTACTTGGTGGCAATGGTTTTCACGGAATAACCGCTGTAAAAATCGCTGCCCTTTTTGACCGCAAGGGCAAATTTGCATCTGCCAAAGCCAAGGTCAAGGAGCTCATAGAACTTGCCATGCATCTCCATGATGGTATCCTTGCCCACCACGCCCAGATCGCACACGCCATGCTCCACATAGGTGATCACATCGTTTGCCTTTGCAAGCACTACTTCCATATTTCGATTGGGGATGGGCAGAATCAGGCGGCGCCCCTTATTGCGCACGGCGCTGCAATCGTAGCCCAGAGCTTCCAGCAAGCCGAGTGTATCTTGTTCCAGTCTGCCCTTGGTCAGGGCAATGCGTAAAGGACGGCTCATTGGTTGACCTCCGTTTCTGTTGCGGTGATGGGGAATACATTATGGATACCCTGCTTTTTGGCATATGCCTGTGCCTCTGCGAGGGTATCAAACAGGGCGTGTTCGGTGACAAGTCCCTTGGCGCGCAGGGTTTCGGCAGCTTTGATGGCATCTGCCTCCAGACCCTTTGCCGCCCAGATCAGCACATCGCTGGCAGGTCTTGCGGCGGGATCCGTCGCTGCCTGCTTGGAAAGCACCTTGACCACCGCATCGACATTGACGGCAAAGCCTGTTGCAGGCACATCATAGCCGAATTCTGCAATCAGCTTATCATATCTGCCGCCGGAGAGGATCTCATCGCCATAGCCCGAAAGATAGCCGCGCAGCACCATGCCGCTATAATAATCGGTGCGATGCACCATGCTGAGATCAACGGTGACACGCTCCTTTCCTGCGATGCAGGTAACGGTTTCCCACAAACTTTTGAGGGAATCCAACACAGTAGTAAACGCAGGATCGGGGCAAAGGGCAGCCGCCTTTGCAAAGACCTCCTCGCCGCCAAACAGACGGGGCAACTGACGCAGAGCCTCGGTCACATCCGATGCAGGCAGACCATCCAGCACATCATTGAGCGCAGGGAAATTGTTCTCCTCCACATAATTGCGCACTGCTTCCTTTACCTGAGGAGATGCCTCAAGACGGTTGGTCAGTTCTCTAAAAAATGCGGCATTGCCAAGCTCCAGACGGTATTCCGTATCACAGGATGCAAGCACATCTACGGCAGCGGCAATGACCTCCAGATCTGCCATACGGGAATCCGAGCCAATCAGCTCAATGCCCGATTGCGTTACCTCATCATCTCTGCCCTTCAGCGTGGGCGAAGATACATGGATGCTCTGATTATAGTACAGGCGCAGCGGAAGAACTGCATCGCGCAGACGGGTTGCGCATACACGGGCGATGGGCACCGTATTATCCGGGCGCAGTACCAGCAGACGCCCCTTGCAGTCGGTCAGCTTGTACATTTTCTCCTGCGGAAACGGCCTTGCCTCACGGTTGAATACATCATAGAACTCCAGTGTGGGAGTAATGATCTCGCTGTATCCTCTTGCGGCAAACAAATTCCGCAGCTTCGATTCCACCTGACGGCGCAGGGTGCACTCTGCAAACAGTGCATCTCTGGTGCCCTCCGGGGTAATACAATCAAAACGATTCATAAGTTCATCCTTTCGGAGCATTTTACTTTAGCGTGCTACTATGCTACTACGCTATCACGTTACTATATTACCATGCTATTGCAGAAAAGTCAAGTCAAAACAGAGATAGCTGATTCGTTTTTGGCAGATTACCCAAAGCACCCATAGCATCCAAAGTTTCGATTGTCGCTTTTGATGCCCCGCTTTGCATCTGGAATTCCTCCACAGAAATGAAATCACCCTTCTGCGCCGTTTCATAGAGCTTTTCGGCAGCCTTGGTACCGATGCCGGCGATGGCACCAAAGGGAATCCGCACCTTGCCGTCCTCGATTTTATATCTGGTTGCCTCCGAACGGTACAGATCCACAGGCAAAAAACTGTATCCGCGGCTGAGCATCTCATTGACGATCAGCAGAATATCCATCAGGTCGTTTTCCTTTTTAGAGCGTTCTTTCTTTCCCTTGCGCTCCAGCTCCTCGATTTTATTGCGCACCTCCTGCGTACCTGCCACTGCAAGCCCCACATCAAAATCGCCGCCGCGCACGGTAAAGAAGGTCGCATAGAACTCCAGTGGGCGGTACAGCTTGAACCAACCCAGCTTAATGGCTGCAATGACATACGCCGTTGCGTGCGCCTTGGGGAACATATACTTGATCTTCAGGCAGCTATCAATATACCACTGGGGAACATTATGGTCCAGCAACATCTGGATGCGTTCGGGGGTAAAGGTTTTGGGCGCCTTGCCCTTACGGGTATCCTCCATGATCTGGAACGCCTCTTTGGGCGGCACATCATGGTACAGCAAATAGGTCATGATGCTGTCACGGGTACCGATCACATCAGAAATGGTACAGGTACCGTTGGCGATGAGTTCCTGTGCGTTGCCCAACCACACATCGGTACCGTGGGAAAGTCCCGATATCTGTAAAAAGTCGGAAAACAGTTTGGGTTTGGCGTCCAGCAGCATACCGATGGTAAAGCCTGTACCCATTTCGGGAATGCCCAGACTGCCTGTTTTGCAATAGATCTCCTCCGGCGTCACGCCCAGTACAGAGCAATCGGTACACATTTGCAGCACTTTGGGGTCCGTGGCAGGGATATCGTCAATTTTCAGACCAGTTGCATCCTCCAGATGCTTGTAGAAGGTCGGCACAACATGACCCAGTTCGTCCAGTTTCAGAATGGTATCGTGCAGGCTATGGAAATCGAAGTGCGTGGTGATGATCTGTTCCGCATCGTCGGATTCATCGGGTTCACCGGGCTGCTGCACAGGGGTAAAATCAAAGATATCAAAATCCTCCGGAATAACGACCATGCCGCCGGGATGCTGACCCGTGGTTTTCTTAACGCCCACGCAGCCTGCCACCAGACGGTTGATCTCGCTGTTATTCACGGAGATGCCACAATCCTCCAGGTAGTGCTTCACATAGCCGTATGCGATCTTATCTTTGACGCCCGATATGGTACCCGCCTTGAACACATTGGCACGGCCGAACAATTCTTCGGTATAGCGATGGGATTCGGACTGGAACTCGCTGGAAAAGTTCTGGTCGATATCCGGTGCCTTATCGCCGTCAAAGCCAAGGAATGTTTCAAAGGGGATATCATGACCGTCACGCTTCAGCTCCTCGCCGCAGTTGGGGCAGTTCTTCGGAGGCAGATCAAACCCCGAACCATACTTACCGGTGGTATCAAACTCGGAGTATTTACACTTTTTGCAGACATAGTGGGGCATCAGCGGGTTGACCTCGGAGATACCCGCCATACTCGCCACAAAGGAAGAACCCACGGAACCTCTGGAGCCGACCATATAGCCATGAGCCTCAGAATTGGCTACCAGTTTTTGAGCGATCATATACAGCACCGAAAAACCGTGCTTGATGATAGAGCCAAGCTCTCTGTCCAGACGCTTTTGTACGATTTCGGGCAGGGGTGAACCATAGATGCGCTCGGCAGTTTCGGTGGTAATGCGCGTCAGATCCTCCTCGGCACCCGGGATAGAGGGCGTAAAAGTGCCCTTGGGGATGGCATGACAGGCGTCAATTCGATCTGCAATGCGGTTGGGATTCTCCACCACCACCTCATAAGCGCGATCACCGAGATAATCAAACTCCTCCAGCATCTCATCGGTGGTGCGGAAATACAGCGGTGCCTGCTCCCCTGCATCATCAAAGCCGTTACCCGATTGCAAAATCTCACGGTAAATGGCATCTTTTTCGTCCATGAAATGCACATCGCAGGTTGCCACCACGGGCAGCCCTGCCTTGTCACCGATTTCGAGAATGCGGCGGTTGTAATCCCGCAGATCTTCCTCGGTACGGGCGGAATATCTATCGCTGCGCAGCATGAATCGGTTATTGGCAATGGGCTGAATCTCCAGATAATCGTAGAAAGAGGCAAGCTTTACCAGTTCCTCCTCGGATTTTCCCTCCAGCATCGCCTGAAACAGCTCGCCTGCCTCGCAGGCACTTCCGAAAATCAGACCCTCTCTGTGCTGCTGCAGCACCGATTTGGGAATCAGCGGCTTTTTGTAGAAATAATCCAGTTGACTGTACGAAACCAGTCGGTACAAATTCTTCATGCCCGTCTGGTTCTTCGCCAGAATAATCTGATGATAGGATTTCAGCTTTCTGCAATCAATGGTGGGCAGCTTGATATTCAGCTCCGCAAGGGTTTTCAGACGTTGGTTTTGCTCCAGCCGCTCCATCAGCGTAATATAGATCTTGGCAAGCATACAGGCGTCATCGCTGGCGCGGTGATGCTCGAATTTGCCGAGCTTTAGATGCTTTGCCACCAGATTCAGCTTATGCTTTGCAAGTTCCGGCAGCATGGCACGGCAAAGCACAAGGGTATCCAATGTAACAAAGTGGTGCTGCATATTCAGGCGTTTGAACGCATTGCGCAGAAATGCAGTATCAAAACCGGCGTTATGGGCAATCAGCACGGGGTTCTCGCCGCAAAACGCCATAAAATCGGCAACGGCTTTGGCTTCGTCGGGGGCATCGCTGACCATTTCATCGGTGATGCCCGTCAGTTCAGTGATTTTTTCGGGAATATGCCGCTTGGGATTCACGAATGTGCAGAAGCTGTCGATCACCTTGAGATCCCGCACTTTTACCGCACCGATTTCCGTCAGGCGGTCGTCCATGGGCGAAAGGCCCGTGGTCTCCACATCAAATACGATCACCTCATCATGAATGCTCCGTGGGTCGGGGGCGTCAATAACCTTTGCCGTCTCCAGATCATTGACCACATATGCCTCGCAGCCGTAGATCACGCGGAAATCCTTCATCTTGGCGGTGGCGTTCATCGCCTCCGGAAACGCCTGCACCACGCCGTGATCTGTAATGGCAACGGCACGGTGTCCCCACGCATGGGCGCGCTCGATGAGCGCAGTCGCCGAGTTGACGGCATCCATGGCGGACATATTAGTATGCATATGCAGCTCCACGCGCTTGACGGGAGCATCGTCGGTGCGTTTTGGAGGCGTATAGGTGCTGATGCCCGTGGGCTTGATGGTGATATCGTGGTCGTAATCATCATAGGCAACCGTGCCGAAAATCAACAGATTTGCGCCCTTTTTACAAGCCTTTTGCGGAAAATCCGCCAGCTTGTCCTCGTCCAGAAACATCTTGACCAGCACGCTGCCTGTGTAATCGGTCACAGGGAAAGTCAGCAACGTTTTGCCGTTTTTGAGGGTGCGCGTGTCGATATCGCCAAATACTTCGCAGGCAATGCAGACTCTGCCCGCATTGCTGAGATTTTTCACCACCTCGCCGATGCTGACGGGCTTTTCCTTGATGTTTCTGCCATAGATGACCGACAGATCTTCCTTGGAGGGCATCACGGGCTGAATGGGCGCGGCATCATCCGGTGCAGCGGCAAGGGACGAAAACACGGGTACAGATTCCGGTTGCTTATCCTCGGCAGGCAGCACAGGAGGCGGCAGCGTTGCCAGAATCTCCTCCTGCATGGTATCGTGCGCCTCAGGGGAGATATGCTGCACACCGCCGTCAAACCGGATTTCCAGCCCCACAGAATAGATTGTGCGGACCGCTCTAGCAAGCTCCTCGCGGAAGTGGGTGGATTCGAGAATATCCACACCGCCATGACGCAGAGTGATCGTCAGCAGATGGTTCTCCATATCCAGTTGCAGACCGGCATCGTCCAGAAAACCGTTCATCATGGGCAGATCACGGCGCAGGGATACAAACAGATCTGCCAGTACATCGGTGCTGAAGGTCTCGGCAGGGTAACGGCACAGCAAACGGACCGCCGAAATGCTCAGGCGGTCTGCTACCTCCGATTCAAATTGCGAAAGCACCGCAAAGGGAATCGGTGCATCAAATTCCGTTTCCAGGTACAGCTTGGTGTGCTCGGTATTGGACAACACACGGCGCACTCTGCCTGCCAGCACGGCTTCGGGCAGCTTGGCACCGTATTCGCGCAGAAAATCCCGTAGGGTTTGCAGCATGAAAACAAATCCTTTCTGTCAGTCGGGCAGCTTGGCAATCTCGGCAAGCAGTGCGGGCACAATTTCCGATTCGGGCACCTTGCCCAGAATCTCATCCTTGCGAAACAGCACCGCGCAGCCATCTCCCCCTGCAATGCCGATATCCGCTTCTCTTGCCTCGCCGGGGCCATTGACGATACATCCCATGACGGCAACCTTGATATTCTTTTGACAGCCGCGCAATGCCTGCTCCACAGCATTTGCCGTACCGATGAGGTCAATGCGCGTTCTACCGCAGGTAGGGCAGGAAACCAGCGTCACGCCCTTGCGCAGTCCCAGTGCTTTGAGCAGGTCGATGGCAGCTTCTACCTCTTGCACGGGGTCGGCAGTCAGCGAGATGCGGATTGTCTCACCGATGCCATCACACAGCAGCGAGCCGATGCCTGCCGCCGATTTGATGATGCCCATACGGGCAGTCCCTGCCTCGGTCACACCCAGATGCAGCGGATAATCGGTTTTTTCGGCTGCCAGGCGATAGCAGGCGATCATATTTTTCACATCAGAGGACTTGATGGAAAGCACAATGTCATGGAAATCGAAACGCTCCAGCAGTGCGGCGTGCGCCATTGCGCTTTCGACCATCGCTTCGGGGGTGGGGCTGCCGTATTTTGCTAGCAGCGATTTTTCCAGTGAACCGCTGTTGACACCAATACGAATGGGAATCTGCTTTTGGCGGCACTTGTCTGCCACCGCCTTGACCCTGTCCATATCGCCGATATTGCCGGGGTTGATGCGGATCTTGTCCACGCCTGCATCGGCGGCAGCCAATGCCAGACGGTAATCGAAATGGATATCTGCCACCAGCGGAATGCGGACTGCCGACTTGATCGCAGGGATCAGTGCCACAGCTCTTTCATCGGGAATGGCAGCGCGGATGATCTCGCAGCCTGCCTGTTCAAGGGCAACGGCCTGGGCAACCGTCCCCTCGATGTCATCGGAACGGGTATTGAGCATGGATTGTATGTAGATATGCCTTCCGTCCAACAGACAGTTTCCTACTTTCACAGGGTGCAATTGACGCATAAAAAAGCACGCTCCTTTTGATTATTGCAGCAGCCAACGGGTATGGCCCTGAAACTTCAGAATCACAATGCTGTGAGCGGCACCCTCACCTTGGGGCACACGCAAGGTATATCTGCCATTTTGCAGATAAAACACCAAGTAACTTGCATACCACACCTCACTGTAATGTTGGAAGATGCCACGGGTTGTACGGGTATGGCGTACATCGTACATATGATGAATGGGTACCTCGATATACACTGCGGTATCATCCACCTGACTCCACACATCCGACTGATGGGCACTTGCCAGCACAAACACGAGTACGGTCAGCAAAACGGCGGCAGCTATGGCAATGGAAATCCCATTGAAGCCGCAAATCACGAGAAAGAGCACCACGAAAAAACCGCAGAGGCACAAGATCATCGGCAACGGCGAACCCTCCGGCGGTTTTTCTTCCGCGCGGATACGCTCTTGCAGATCTTCGGTAATCGGCTGCCACAACGGTGGTTCTGTGGCAGCGATGATCTGCCGTTCATCGGGTGTCAGCCGCTGCTCGATCAAAAAACAGACAACCAGAATCACAATGGGCAACAGAAACATTGCACACATCATCAGCTTCACATTGCCGCTGAACACAAGGGCAAAGGCAACGACCCACGGCACGGTAACCGCCAGATAAAACGGATACTGTTTGCCCCCGAAGGGGCAGGAATACTTCATCCATTTCATGATGCACTCCCCCTTTTGCCATTGCGGCTATTTGAATAGTCTTGATACGTCTTGGAAGGTGATGGCGATCATCAGCAGCATGAGCAATGCCAGACCGATAAAGTGGATTTTCCCCTCGGTTTCTGCCTTGATGGGCTTGCGGCGAATCCCCTCGATGATGAGGAACACCAGACGACCACCGTCCAGTGCAGGGAACGGGATGAGGTTGAAAATACCCACATTAACGGTGATAAACGACATCATATACAGCAGCGAGTAGCATTTTTCGCGGAAGGTTTCACCCTGATTGACGATATCTGCGGTGCTGTCCACGATGCCCACCACGCCCGACAAATCATTGAAACCGTACTTGCCCGTTACCAGATCAACCAGCGAAATCCAGATCAGCCGCGCGGTGGTTACGGTCTCTTTCACACTCTGCGACAGCACGCTGCCCACGGTTTTTGCCTGCGGGTAAACATAAAAATCCAGCAAGCCCTGTGTCTCGGTATCAAGGAACTTGACATTTTCCAGCTTGATTTTCTCGCCGCTGCGCTCTACCACAACCGTAAAGGTCTCGCAGTTGTCATTTTGCAGGGCATAGGAGATATCCGATGCAGTAAAGATATGCAGCCCGTTGATCGAAACAAAGCGGTCATCCTTTTGCAGCCACTGGGACGAGGTCGCATTTGCATGAAAGCTGGAAACGGTCGTCGTCGTAATTGCCGTATCCAGACAGGTGGTGGCAATCAGCAGGAAGAAACCCAGAATGATATTCATCACCGCACCTGCCACCGTCACCAGAATCCGCTGCCAAACAGGTCTGCTGCGGAAGGCTCTGGGATCATCCTTGGATTCATCCTCGCCGTCCATGGCGCAATATCCGCCGATGGGCAGCAGCCGCAGGGAATATTTGGTCTCGCCGATCTGCTTTGAGAAAATCGCAGGTCCCATGCCGATGGCAAACTCCAGCACACGCACACCACATTTTTTTGCCACAAAGAAATGCCCCAACTCATGAATGAGAATAATCACGCCGAAGCAGATAATCGCTGCCAGAATGGATAGAAAACTCATCAAATACTCCTTTCAAGGGGTAGGCTCACATATGCAGATGCTCTGCAACAAAGGCTCTTGCCAAAGAATCTGCTGCGGTCACATCTTCAAAGCAGTTCAGCTTTGTAACGGGCAGGGCATCAATGGCAGCATTTACCAATTTGCCGATCTGCAAAAAAGGAATCTCTCTGTTCAAGAATGCTGCCACGGCAGCTTCATTGGCACCGTTGGCAATACAAGGTGCCGAACCGCCCATCTCACTGGCACGGATACAAGCGGTCAGGCAATCGAAGGTAGCGTAATCCGGTTCTGCAAAGGTCAGCGTCCCGTAATCGGTTAACGAAAGGGGCTTTGTGGGGCAGGGCTTGCGTTCAGGATACAGCAGCGCATACTGAATGGGAATCTTCATATCGGGCACGCCCATTTGCCCAATCACCGAATCGTCATCATACACCACCGCAGAATGCAGCACACTCTGGCGGTGTACCACGATCTCAATCTGGTCGGGTGTGAGATCAAACAGCCATCTCGCCTCGATAAATTCCAGACCCTTATTCATCAATGTTGCCGAATCAATGGTGATCTTGCGCCCCATGCTCCAGTTGGGATGCTGCAGCGCCTGCTCCACGGTGATATTGGCAAGTTCTGCCTTGGTTTTGCCAAAGAACGGCCCGCCGGAGGCAGTCAAAATGATTTTTTTCAACTGGCTTCTGCGGTTCCCCTGTAAGCACTGAAAAATCGCAGAATGCTCGCTGTCCACGGGGTAGATCGGCACCTGATTTTTTGCGGCGGCTTCCATCACAAGGCTGCCGCCCGCCACAAGAGTCTCCTTATTGGCAAGGGCAATGGGCTTTTTGGCGGCAATGGCTGCCAGTGTGGGACGCAATCCCACCATGCCCACCACGGCGTTGAGCAGGATCTCTGTGCTGTCGTCTGCAGCGATCTCACACAGACCCTCAATGCCTGCCAAAAGGCGGCAACCCAGACCGGCAGCCGCCTCCTTTAATTGCGGATATCGGGATACATCGCCGATACAAAGCAACTGTGGGTGGAGTTTCTTTGCCTGCGCCACCAGTTTCTCAACACTGGTTTGGGCAGCCAGAGCTGTCACCTGCAAGCCGTGCATCTGTGCAACCTCAATTGCCTGCGTGCCGATGCTGCCCGTTGAACCAAGAATTGCAACGCTATTCATATGGTTTGTTCCCCCTTTTCCCTTAGCTACGGAATAAGCCCACAGCCGTAATATATGCACTGAAGAATGGCAACACCAGCAGCACGCTGTCAAAGCGGTCAAGTACGCCGCCGTGGCCAGGCATAATGGTACCGTAATCCTTGATCTCCATTTGCCGTTTCAGCACAGAAGCAGTCAGATCGCCCACGGTACCCATAATCGCGCAAGCCATGGCAAGCAGTACCGTAGCAACGATGCTGTATGTAATCGGGGTACCCTGCCGCTTCATGATGGCAGCATACACCATGTTGAACACCAGAAATACC
>JAEDLR010000040.1 GCA_016295145.1 Oscillospiraceae bacterium | reverse complement strand
CTGAATGCCGTCACCGCAGAGCGTAAGAATAACGATGAAAACGACTGATATGAAGCAGGACGATCTCCACACTGCTACAGAGATCGATAAGGACACCCCTGCATCGGTTGCCGAATTTTCATCCGCTGACATCAAAGACACGGATCTGCTGCCACTCCCCTCACCCCACCGCCACAAAAAGCCGTTGATTGTCATACTGGTAACCGTGTTCGGCTTGCTTTTACTGCTGATGAGTTTCACCGTGGCTGCGAAGCATTTTACACTATACGCACGCACCATGAAGCAGCTTCGATTTGATTACCGACGGGGAGAAATCACCGATGAACCATTGGACGAGATCCATCCCTCTACAGCAGATACCGTAAAAGAGCAACTTGACGGCGCAGGTAAAGGTGTTCGGATACAGGCAACGGCTATGCTGTTCAATGAAAACGGCACCTACACTCCCACACTTACCCTGTACGATTACTATCATGGGTTGGAAGCATCCGCATCCGATAGGATCACAATGCAGACCTGTGCCGAATACTGTTTTCCTACGGAAACAACTGATCTGATGCAGACAGCCGATGGTATCTGCATGGTGAAATCCGATGGTGAATGGGTTGCAACCAACGAACTGCACATTCCTGATCTGTACGATTATTGCTTTGCAACCGAAGCAACCAAAGGTGTCGAGCATTTTGCGTCGTATTACTCACAGGTCGGCAATATACGTTATCTCTGTGAAATATGGCTGATGGAGGAAGAAAGCGGCGACGGCACGGTTTACAATACGCTTTACCGTTATTATAACGGTGCCAAACTCTGCGCTGTGCGGCTGCTCCCCTCTTATTCTACAAATATGCTGGTGTTTGATATTACAGACTATTACGCCTACGCCGAATAACAAAAGCCACACTCTTTACCCTCTAAGAGTGTGGCTTTTTGTATCCTACTGCAACCAGCAATTATCCGGGATAAACTGTATCCCATGTGACGGTGCCGCCACCAATGGAAAGTGAATAAAACTTGAGAATACCGATGGCATCATTGGCATTGACCATGCCGTTTTTATCCACATCAGCGGCGTGCTTTGCAATGGGGGCCAGAACATCACCGGCACCAAGCAGAACTTCACTGTTATATTGGCGCAGTGCCAGAATTGCGTCAGAGGAATCCACCTTGCCGCTGTTGTTGATATCACCGCGCGGATACCAGGATACCGTCATTGCAAAGGGTTCCATGACAGCACGATCATCCGCAGGGAAAACCTTGGCAGCCGACTTACTGACATTATCCAGTACAACAGACATGGCAAAGCTTTCGCCCTCAGTAATGCCAAGTGCATTGAGTACGGTCGCACCGATCAATGCGTGCCCCAGCTGTGTCGGATGAATATCCTTTTCTTCTACGCGGATATAGATCCAGCCTGTGCCCTCAAAAGCAGCCGAAACATCTGCAATGCGAGTATGCTCCAAAGCAAGGATCGCCTCGTTGATCATGTTGGTGGAGTTACGCACATAATTGTGCAGCAGATTATAGGATGAGCCGTAGCCTGCCCCCTCTATCACAGACTCATCGTAGTCTACAGGGTTGTAAATAGTCTGCATCACAAGCTTCACATCGGGGTTCAGCGCGAGAATATCTGCTTCGATCTGGGCAATGTTGGTTTTTGCTGCTTCGATATTCGGGCGGATATACCCTGAAAGCTTGGATACATGAGATACCAGTGAGCCTTCCGCATCCAGACGGGTAAACAGTTCCTGATAGCTCTCGTCCTCCTGCCGGATGGAGTCAATATATTTCATAAAGGGGGTGAGCATATCGTTTGCGCCAATGCTGATTACAATCACATCTGCTTCCTGAATGGCGGTCTGTGTATCTGCCTGTTGCATCAAAGCCATCATATCCGTGGTTTTATGCCCCGATACCGCAAGGTTTGTAAGCGTATATCCCTCACATTCTACCAGATAATCGTAATAGCCATACTGTCCCTTTTCAACGGCATAGCCTGCCGAGATACTGTCGCCCATTACCAGAAGCTTTTCACCCTCTGCTGCATTTACAGGCATCGGCAGCATAGCAGCCGCTGCAAGTGCAAGAGTTACGGATAACAGTCGTGCATTGATTTTCTTCATAAAGCGATTCCTTTCATATCTTTGGTTCTGTATGTGTTTGTGCTTCCATAAAGAATGATATGGAAACCGTCTTTATTCTATCAGAAAAGTACCTTTTTGTCAACCGCAAATGCCAAATTGCAGATATTTGGATATCGTTGCAGGATACGACAAATTACGCACAGGCACCATGGTATACTGAATGCGGTGATGAACATGGTCATTTATCTTGATGTACTACTGCTTTCCAACTGGTGGATAGACTTTTTCCTGCTGAAAACCGTTACGCATATCACGCATATTCCTTGCAAACGGTGGCGGTTGCTGGTTGCTGCGGCATTCGGGGCAAGCAGTGCTCTGCTGATCTTTCTGCCGGCAATGCCTGTGCTTCTGTCATGGCTGCTGCGCATTTTCACCGCTGTATTGATGTGTACAGCAGCATTCTGCCCATGCCCCCTGCAACGCTTGCTGCAAGCAAGCATTACCCTCTTTGCTGCTGCTGCGGTCTTCTGCGGTGTTGTTTATACGGTAGGCAGTCAGGTTGCACCGAAGGGCATCACCACGGCAAACGGTATCCTCTACGCCGATGTTTCGCTGGGGGTACTACTAATCGCAACCGTTATCGGCGGGTGCATCACCACCTACACTGCCCGAAGACGACAAAGTGCAGATGTCACACGCTACACACTGCAGATTGCGCTGCATAACCGCATCTGCCGGATACAAGCCCTCTGTGACAGCGGAAACCGTCTGCATGACCCATTCAGCGGTCTGCCGGTCATCGTATGCAATGCAAACGTGATGCAGAATCACGGCACTGCACAAAGTGCCGAGCAGCTTGCAAGAGAACAAAAAGGCTTTCGTATGCTACAGGTAGATACCGTGACCGGCAGGCGGTTGCTGCCGGCCTGTATTCCGGAATCAATCATTATATACGACCGGAACAAACCATATCCTGTCAAAGCGGTCATTGCTGTATCAGATGAGGCAATACCTGCTGTTTTTTCGCCAATACTGCTGCCATAAATCCCATTCATACATACAAACAGAGAGGAAGAACGAAATGCACTGGATCGAATACTGCTTCCATCGGTTAAGAGCACTTGGCAATGATGAACCTGCCGATCAGGTGTTTTACATCAACGGGCCCGACGCTCTGCCGCCACCGCTAACCAAAGAAGAAGAGGCACAAGCCTTTGCCGATCTTTTACAAGGAAAACCGAAGGCAAGAGATACCTTGATTCTGCATAACCTGCGTCTTGTGGTATATATCGCACGGAAGTTTGAATCAACGGGTATCTATATTGAAGATCTGATCTCCATTGGCACGATCGGTCTGATTAAGGCGGTGGAAACCTTTCACCCAGAAAAGAACATCAAGCTTGCAACATATGCTTCACGATGCATTGAGAACGAGATTCTCATGCACCTGCGGAAAACCGCACAATACCGAAACGAGATCTCTATAGACGAGCCGCTGAATGTGGACTGGGACGGCAACGAATTGCTGCTTTCTGATTTGCTGGGCACGGATGAGGATATCGTAAACCGTGGCATTGAAAATGAAGCAGAACGCAATATGCTTCACGAAGCGGTGAAACGCCTTTCGCCAAGAGAACGCCAGATCATGGAAATGCGCTTCGGGCTGATCGACGGAAAGGAGAAAACGCAAAAAGAAGTTGCCGATGCCATCGGGATCTCACAGTCGTATATTTCACGGCTGGAGAAAAAGATTATCAAACGCCTGCGCGCACAGTTGCAGGAGTTGCTGCCGTCATAGCCCACAATTGACTTTCCGCAAAAGGTATGCTATAATCATACTGTAACAGAAAGGAGTGTTACGCTATGGAAAACCGTATTGCCATCCTCGCCGTCATTGTTGAGAACCCCGATGCCATTGAACAACTCAATCTTCTGCTGCACGAATACCGCGATGGCATCATCGGGCGCATGGGGCTGCCTTACCGTCAGCGCGGAATCAATCTCATCAGCGTTGCCATGGACGCACCGCAGACAAGGATCAGCGCACTTTCTGGGAAAATCGGGCGGCTTGCAGGCGTGACCGTGAAAACTGCCTATGCATCCCATCAGGCATAGCGTAAATTTAACGCAATTTTCACTTGACATTCTGCGCTTTTTCCAGTATAATGTATACAGGAAACTTTAGGTTTCCATGAGTAAAAGTACATAGGAGGTCTATACAATGTCCCTGACAAAAAATCCCAATGTCAACAAATGGGTTGAGGAGATGATCGCTCTCACAAAGCCTGATCAGGTCGTTTGGATCGACGGCACCAAGGAGCAGCTGGATCAGCTGACTGCTGAGGTGACTGCTCTCCCCGATGGTCATCCTGACAAGCTCTATCGTCTGAATGAAGAAAAATATCCTGGCTGTCTGTATCACCGTACCCGTCCCAACGATGTCGCTCGCGTGGAGGACAGAACCTTTATTTGCTCCCGCCGCAAGGAGGACGCAGGCCCTACCAACAACTGGTGTGACCCCCAGGAGATGTATGCAAAGCTGACCCCGCTCTATGACGGTGTCATGAAGGGCAGAACCATGTATGTAATTCCTTACAGCATGGGCCCCATTGGTTCTCCTCTGGCGAAGGTCGGCGTTGAGTTGACCGACTCCATCTATGTTGTTCTGAACATGAACATCATGACCCGTATGGGTACACAGGCATTTGAGAATCTCGGCGATACTTCCGATGACTTCGTCCGCGGTCTGCACTCCAAGGCAAATGTCGATAAGGACAACCGCTACATTGTACACTTCCCCGAAGATAACACCATCTGGAGCATCAACTCCGCTTACGGCGGTAATGTTCTGTTGGGCAAGAAGTGTTTCGCACTGCGTATCGCTTCCTATCAGGGCAAGAACGAGGGCTGGATGGCTGAGCATATGCTCATCCTCGGTCTGAAAAAGCCCGGTCAGGAGACCAAGTATGTCTGCGCTGCATTCCCCTCTGCCTGCGGTAAGACCAATCTGGCAATGCTGATTCCTCCGGAGGGCTACCGTGCAAAGGGCTATGAGGTGTTCTGCGTCGGCGATGATATCGCATGGCTGAAGCAAGGCCCCGATGGCAGACTGTATGCAATTAACCCTGAGAATGGCTTCTTCGGCGTTGCCCCCGGCACCAACGCAAAGTCCAACTTCAACGCTCTGGCTTCTACCAAGAAGAACACCATCTTCACCAATGTTGCTATGAACGCTGCAGACAACACCGTCTGGTGGGAAGGTCTGGACAAGAATCCCCCTGTGGACGCAATTGAGTGGAAGGGCGAGCGCGTAAACGGCGTAGAGTACACTTCCGTCATTGGCGAAGATGGCAAGCCCCAGAAGCTTGCACATCCCAACAGCCGCTTTACTGCTCCTGCTGAGAACTGCCCGTGCATCAGTCCTGAGTTCAACAATCCCAACGGTGTGCCGATCTCCGCGATTGTATTTGGCGGCCGCCGCGCAAAGACTGCTCCGTTGGTTTACCAGTCCTTTGATTGGGAGCATGGTACCTTCATCGGCTCTATCATGGCTTCCGAGACCACTGCTGCTGCTGCAGGTGCAGTTGGTGTTGTACGTCGTGATCCTATGGCAATGCTGCCCTTCTGCGGCTACCATATGGGCGACTACTGGGCACACTGGCTGGAGATGGGCAAGAAGCTTGGCGACAAGGCCCCGAAGATTTTCAATGTCAACTGGTTCCGCACCGATGACGAGGGTCACTTCATCTGGCCCGGTTTTGGCGACAATATGCGTGTTCTCGATTGGATTATTGACCGCTGCGACGGCAAGGCAGATGCAGTTGAGACTCCCATTGGCTATGAGCCGAAGCCTGAGGACATCAATGTAGAGGGTCTGGATGATATCACCACTGACACCATCCGCGAGCTGCTTGATGTTGATGTTGACCTGTGGAAGCAGGAAGTTGCAGGCATCCGCGAGTTTTATGGCAAGTTTGGTGACAGACTGCCCGCAGAGCTTGCAAAGCAGTTGGATAATCTGGCAGCACGCTTGGGCTGAGCATTATTCTGATATCCCTATATCCACGGCAGAAGTTTCATCTGCCGTGGATTTTTCATGCCATTGCGACAGGGTTTCCGTTATCCAATCCGTAATCGCGCGGAACAATTCGACACATTTCAGGCGCACTTCATAAGACTCAGTATCTGTTACAAGTGCGCAGGCATCATCGTTGAGTAGTTCCCCCATCATCTCGGATGGAACAGCATCGGTTGGCGCACTTGCACTCTGTACACAGATGGACGGATACATCACGCACCACCAGTTCTGCCCCTCGCCCTCTCCGATCACAAGGCACAATGCCTCGTACTCCCCCGCCGGCAGTGTAATATCGCCGTACTGCCTTTGGGGAAAATCCATTTTGCAGATGCTCGCTGTTACGGGATCATCACAAGCATTCTCACGCAGAGTTTGTTCGGCAATTTGCTCTATCATCGGTAAATTTGCCACAAGGGTTTCTTCCATCTCTGCACGGTTGCTGCATCCTCGGTTCCAGACGGCACTCTGGGCAAGCAAGGCATCGCGCACCAGAAGTTTGTTGGTCTGATCTGCGGATGAATCCGATGCGGCAAGAATATGCAACCGCAGCACGCTGCTTTCCACATCATGCAGTGCCTGTGCGGTATCTGCGATACGCACGGCAAATATTCCGAGTAAAAATACAAGAATGACGCTCATAAACCGTTTCATATGGTACCTCCGTCGTATGTGATACTGACAGTATCGGCAGAAATGATGCATATATACAGCAATATTTACCATTTTTTTGATTCTTTGCATATGGGATATCGACAGCATGATATTTTTTTCACAAGGCTATTGCTTTTTTTTGCAAAATCCTGTATAATATATAAGGTGTGAATCACCCAAAATTAACAGCATTTGCTGCGATGTTTTTAGGAGGAATCTTTATGTTGGTATCTGCAAAAGAAATGCTGAACAAGGCAAGAGAGGGCAAGTATGCCGTCGGTCAGTTCAACATCAACAACCTGGAGTGGACAAAGGCGATCCTGATGACTGCCCAGAAGCTCAACTCCCCTGTGATCCTCGGTGTTTCTGAGGGCGCAGGCAAGTATATGTGCGGTTATAAGACCGTTGTCGGCATGGTGAATGGCATGCTCGATAGCCTGAACATCACTGTTCCTGTTGCTCTGCACCTTGACCACGGCTCCTTTGAGGGCGCAATCGCTTGCATCAACGCAGGTTTCTCCTCTGTTATGTTCGATGGCTCCCACTACCCGATCCAGGAGAACATTGAGAAAACCACCAAGCTCGTAAACACCTGCGAAATCCTGGGTCTGTCCCTTGAGGCAGAGGTTGGCTCCATCGGCGGCGAAGAGGATGGCGTAATCGGTGCTGGTGAGTGTGCTGATCCCGATGAGTGCAAGATGATCGCCGATCTGGGCGTTACTATGCTGGCTGCCGGTATTGGTAATATCCACGGCAAGTACCCCGAAAACTGGGCAGGTCTGTCCTTTGAGACGCTGGCTGCTGTCAAGGAGAAGGTCGGTGATATGCCTCTGGTTCTGCACGGCGGCACAGGTATTCCTGCCGACATGATTCAGAAGGCCATTTCTCTGGGCGTTGCAAAGATCAATGTGAACACCGAGTGCCAGTTGGCATTTGCCGCTGCTACCCGTGAATATGTTGAGGCTGGCAAGGATCTTCAGGGCAAGGGCTTTGACCCCAGAAAACTGCTGGCACCCGGCTTCGATGCAATTTGCGCTACTGTTGCTGAGAAGATGGAACTGTTCGGCTCCGTTGGCAAGGCTTGATCGTATCGCGTTTGAAAGGTCGCGTGGGGGTTTCCTGCGCGACCTATTTTGTATTTTACCCAATTGCCACCCCATACAGGGCACCAAAGAGAGGGAAACTGCATGATTTTCAGACTCCAACAATATATTCTGGATATTGATGTGGAACAAACTGCTGCCTTTTACCGCACGCTGCCGCCGATGTCAGAGGGCTGTCATTGCGACAATTGCCGCAATTATCAGTATGCAGTAAAGCATCTGCATGAAAACACACTGGCATTTTTTTCGGCGTTTGGCATTGATATTGCAAAGCCCACTGAAGTTTATGTCAATTACGCTACGGCAGAGGGCATTCTGCACTACGGTGGATTCTACCATCTCTGCGGCAGCATCTTGCAGGGCAGCAGTGCATGGGTCGCTAGCTCGGAGACCCAAAATAGCAAATCCTTTGTATGGAATGATGAAAACACTGTCTCACTGGATGATGAATTCCGTGTTTCCTTTCAACGCCAGTGCGATCTCATTGAGGACACGCTCCCTTTCCCCGCAATACAGTTGGATTTTACCGCCATGATTCCGTGGGTTCTGGATGCGGAAATGCCGTAGTATCTGTGATATCTACATCAATAACTCCATGTCACAAAACATGGAGTTTTCTAATTTTGCCGTTCAATCTTCTTTTCACCAGTATGAAAGAATATAGGAAAAACCACAGGATCAGAAAACTCCTTGTGAAATGCTTGTAAAACGCAGCAATTTGCTTGACCTTTTGTGAAAACCGTTGTATAATATAGGGTAATGGGGATTACATGAGTAATCCGAATCATATCAAGAATTCACTGATGCAGTTTCATCGGAAAGGATGTCTTATGAACAATCCTGCATACGAAAACAGAGAACTATCATGGCTTCGGTTCAATCAACGCGTTCTGGAAGAAGCACAATCGCAGAATGTACCGCTGCTTGAACGACTGAGCTTTACTGCCATTTTCCAAAGCAATATGGATGAGTTTTTCCGCGTCAGAGTCGGAAAGCTGCTGCGTAAGATAAAAGAATCCCCCGATTCGAAGGATTCCATATCCAAAATGACGTCCCAGGAACAACTGCATCAGATTTTTGATACGGTACGCACCCTCACGCCTGCAAGAGATGCAGCATATCACGAAATTATGGGCGAGTTGCGCTCCTACGGTCTGGAACAGGTTACCATGCAGACTGCCACCGAAAATGAACTTTCCATGCTGGCTGAATGGTTTAAGCGTGAGGTGCGACCTTTGGCCATGCCCATTATCGTGGATAAGGGCAAAGCACTTCCCTTCTTCCGAGATCGTGCGCTGTATGTTGTTCTGCTGCTGGAATCCAAATCGGGGGTGCGCATGGGCATTGTACCCATCACCGACCAATACCCGCGCATGATTCGTCTGGACAAGGGGGGGCGGTTTATTCTCTCGGAAGATGTAATTCAGGCACACGCCCATTTACTGTTCCGCAATTCTGTGGTAATCGACAGCACCGTTATGCGCCTGACACGCTCTGCAAGCATTGAGTATGAGGCACTGGGCGATATGGCAACCGGTCATCCGCGCAACGATATGGAAACGCTTTTGCAGATGCGCAAGCGTTTGCCGGTGATCCGCATGGAACTTTCGGAAACTTTCTGTGCGCCTGCTTTGCAATTCCTCTGCAAGCAGATGAAACTGAAAGATACACAGGTATTCTATGTAAAGGCTCCGCTGGATTTATCCTTTGTCTATGAATGCAAGAATCTGGTGAGCGACCCAGTGCTGCAATATGAACGGTTCTCACCGCAGACATCTGCAAGCGTTTCTCCTCGCAGAGCCATGTTTACACAGATCCGCAAGCACGATATTCTTCTCAACTACCCCTATGAGAGCATCCGCAGCTTTTTGCGCCTGCTGGATGAGGCTGCGGACGATCCGGCTGTGATGCGCATTTCCATCACTCTGTACCGTATGGCAAGAGACAGCCGTGTGGTAGCTGCTCTCTGCGAGGCAGCCGGCAGGGGCAAGGAGGTTATTGCACTGACGGAACTGCGCGCGCGTTTTGATGAAGAAGGAAATATTCACTGGGCAAAAGTGCTGGAACAGGCGGGCGTAAAGGTGATCTACGGGCCGGAAGGATACAAGGTACACTCCAAGCTGCTGCTGATCGAGCGAAAGATGCGCGGCAAAACCGAATACTTTACGCAGATCGGTACGGGAAATTATAACGAAAGGACTGCTGCCATCTATACGGATTACTGTCTTATGACTGCCGATCCGCAAATTGGTATGGAGGCAGTGTCGGTGTTTGCTTCGCTTCTGGAGAACAAGCTGCCCGATGCACAGGAGAATCTGCTGGTAGCCCCCCACGGGTTACAGAATCGTTTGCTGGAAATGATGGACGAGCAGATTCATCTGGCCAATAATGGGCTGCCTGCCTATATTGCCATGCGCATGAACGGTCTGTGCGACAAGGAAATCATGCAAAAGCTGATTGAGGCATCTTGTGCAGGGGTGAAAATTGATTTGCTGGTCCGTGGCATCTGCTGCCTATTGCCCGAGCAGGAAGGGCTGACCGAAAACATCACAATCAAGAGTATTGTTGGCAGATATCTGGAACACGCTCGTGTGTATATTTTCGGCATTGGCGAAGATGCAAAGGTATATCTCGGTTCGGCAGACTGTATGCCCCGTAACACGGTACGCCGCGTAGAAGTCTGCGCACCGGTCAAAGATGCTGCGCTACGCAAGCGGCTGACAGACGAATTTCAATTGCAGTTCAATGACCCTGTCAAAGCCCGTGTGCGTAAGGCTGACGGCGATTATCTCTTGCCGGAATCACGCAGCGATATGGTCGATTCGCAGTCTGCCTTGTATGCGCGTGCCTGTCAGCGTGCGGAGAATACCGCAAAATAAAAGGCGTTTCATTGTCTGAAGAAAGGATTTTTCGATGAAAACCAACCAGCATTTCACCGCAAAGCAGATCATTTTGTTTATTACTTATGCAATCCTGCTCTATCTTGGACTGACGCATATTCCTACGCTGGGCAATATCCTCTCATGGCTCATCGCCATACTACAGCCGATTTTGATTGGCTGTGTGATCGCATTTATCCTGAACCTTGTGCTGAGTCTGTTCAAAAAGAAACTCTTTGGCAGACTGGAACAGTCCAAGCATAAAGCCGTCCGTGCAATGTGTATGCCCCTTTGCGTACTCTGTACAATGCTGTGCGTGATTGCATTTGTGCTGCTGATTATCTTTATGATTATGCCGCAGATCACTACTGCACTGACAACGCTCATTGACAAGCTACCCCAGAGCGGCGTACAGTTCAAGCAAATTCTCATTACGCGGATGACGGAATGGAACATACCGCAGAATATCATTGACAGTGTGGCATCGTTCTCTCTGGATTGGAACAAGGCCATTGATTTTGTCACCAATCTCATTGACGGAAAACAGATCGAATTGGTTGTAAACGGTGCTTTTCTTGCAACTACTTCTGTAATCTCTGCTACTACCAACTTCATCCTCGGTGTGATTATTGCAATCTACATTCTTGCAAAGAAAGAACGGTTCATGTTCTATCTGCACAGTATTTTCAAGCTGATTCTGCCTGATCAATACCATGAAGGGGGCTTTCGCATTTTTCACCTGGCAAAGCGTTCCTGCGAGAACTTTTTAACAGGTCAGATGGTTGAAGCGATCATCATCGGTGTGCTTTGCACGGTTGGTCTTACCGTTTGCGGATTCCCCTACCCTGCTGCCATCGGTGTACTGACTGGCATTACTGCGCTGATTCCTATTATCGGCGCATGGATCGGCGGCGGTGTGGGATTGCTGCTAGTATGGGTGGACGCTCCCGACAAAGCCATCTGGTTTCTCGTGTTCATTATCGCATTGCAATTTGCAGAGGGACAGTTTATCTACCCGAAGGTCGTTGGCGATTCCCTGGGGCTGCCCGGTCTGGTGGTACTGCTTGCTGTCATTCTCGGAACCAGCTTTGGCGGTATCACTGGTATTTTCATTGCGGTTCCGCTTTCTGCGATTCTGTATACGCTTCTCAAGGAAACCATTGAAGCTCACCATTATCATGATAACCATGAACAAACAGACGAGATTCCCGCATCCGCTGCCACAAAAGACGATTCACCCGAAAAAGAACAGTATGATACGCCGGCAGAGACAATCGTCGGGTTACCGGATTTGCCAGGTGATGAAAATTCTGCGAATAGTACGCAAAATTGAAATGGAAACACGAACAAGCTGCGCCTCTTTTCACGAGATGCAGCTTTTTGCATTGACGAAAACTGTTTTTTGTGTTATAATTATGTGCAGAGCGACCGATATGCGCTCCCTTCAGAAAGGAGGCTATCTTATGATAACCAAAAAACTCTACGAAACGGACGGAGCTCTCCGTGAATTTACTGCACAGGTCATCTCCTGCGTGCCTGCCCGTAAAGCTGCTCCGAAAGATGCGGCATTTGAAATCATCCTCTCACAGACCGCTTTTTTTCCTGAGGGCGGCGGTCAGTATGCCGACAGCGGCAATCTCGGCAACGCTTCTGTGATTGATGTACAGGAAATTGACGGTGAGATCATTCACTACACGGATGTACCACTCCCTGAGGGTGCCGAGGTGATGGGACTGCTGAACTGGGAAGAACGCCTGCGCAAGATGCAGAATCACTCCGGTGAACATCTCATCTCGGGGATTGTTCATAAACAATTCGGGTATGACAATGTGGGCTTTCATCTTGGAAAAGATGAAGTGACGGTGGATTTCAGTGGTATTCTGACGGATGCGGAGCTTCGTTTTGTGGAATATATTGCAAACCGTGTGGTGGCACTGAATGTGCCCATTATGGTTTCCTATCCCACGCCGGAAGAAGCCTGTGCGATGGACTATCGCTCAAAACTTGACAATATCGAGAATTTACGCATCGTTACCATTGGCGAATGGGATTGCTGTGCTTGCTGTGCGCCTCATGTGGATGCCACGGGTCAGATCGGCTGCATCAAAATCATTGACTCGGAAAACTGGAAAAACGGTGTCCGCGTGCGTATGCTTTGTGGATTGGATGCACTGAATGACTATCAAAAACGGTTAGAAAATACCGCACGCATCTCTGAACTGCTTTCTGCCAAACAGCACGAAACCGCAGTTGCAGTAGAAAGACTGGTGCGAAATCTACAGAACGAGCATACAATACAAATGCAGCTGAAAAACGCTCTGCTGGAAAGCAAGATCGCACAGCTGCAACCAACAGAGGGCAATCTGGTGCTGTTTGATTCGCTGCTTGACCCTGATACACTCCGAAAGCTGGTCAATGCCGGTACTTCTGTCTGCAAGGGAGTTTGCGCGGTCTTTTCGGGCAATGATACTGACGGCTATCGCTATATTATTGGCAGTGCAAACGGCAATTTGCGTGCGGCTGCCAAGGAATACAATGTTGCACTCAATGGCAGAGGCGGCGGCTCTGACCAGATGATTCAGGGCACGATGATGGCAACTGCCGAACAGATCAAAGCCTATTTTGCATAAAAAAATGCCCTGCTGCGGGTGTATCAGCAGAGCAAAGTGATTCTCATGTACGGTCATGGTTCCATAGAATGCATCGGCAACCTGTGCCTGACTCACATTTTGCCTTTGCCTTCTGTATTCAGCATATCAGATTCATGAGAAAAAAGCAAGAGATTATTCAGATTGTAACCATATTGGTGCAAGATTGAAAAGGTTTTGTTATCGTTTTGCAACTTTTTCCCGTAGTTGTTACAAAACGATAACTGCCACGGTCATCCAATTCATTGATAAAACGGGAGGTCTTGCAATGATTCATTACTTTCAGACCATTGATGGCAAGCTGCAAAGCGTAGAAAATGCACAGCCCGGGTGCTGGATTTCGGTGTTTGAACCGACACCCGAGGAGATCGAGATTCTCACGGGAGAATACGGACTGGATGTCGGTTTTGTGCGTTCTTCACTAGATGAGGAAGAATCTTCCCGTGTGGAGCGTGAGGATTCCCAGACGCTCATTATCGTGGATACCGCTGTGGCGGTCAAGGAAGAACAGAGCGACACGCTGCTTTTCTACACCGTACCCCTTGGCATCATTACCACGCCTGACTATGTCTTTACCATTTCTCTTAGGCGCAACCAGATCATGCAAAATATCGCGGAGGGCGCTGTGCCCAATGTGCATACCCAGATGAAAACACGCTTCATTCTTCAGGTGCTGATGCGCATATCCGCAGGATTTGTTACTTACCTGAAGCAGATCGACAAAATATCCTACTCCATGGAAAAACAACTCAGCGGTGCCATGAAGAATCATGAGCTGGTACAGCTCATGGGACTGGAAAAGTCCTTGGTTTACTTCTCCACTTCCCTGAAAGCCAATCTCAACACCATTGAGAAGATTCAGCGCGGCAGAGTGGTAAAGCTCTACGAGGATGACCAGGATCTGATGGACGATGTGACCATTGAGCTGAAACAGGCAATCGAGATGGCAAGCATTTACAGCGGCATTCTCTCGGTGCTGATGGACGCTTTTTCATATGTCATCGCCAATAATCAGAACGCGGTCATGTCACGCTTGACAGTGGTTACGGTAATTATGTCTATCCCCACGATGATATTCAGCTTTTACGGTATGAACACGACTGGGCTACCCATTCCCGCTACATGGTTTCCTACGGCAATTGCGGTGTGTGCCACGGCAATCGTCGCGTTTATGCTGCTACGCAAACACTATTGATGGATCAATAAGAGGTTCAGCTCATCGGCTTCATAACCGATGAGCTTATCTTTTGTCACCTGTTTATGATCGGAAAAAGTTGACAATATGACAGTTTTATGGTATACTGACATGGAAATAGTTCGTTATTAGCTTGCAATTGATTCCAATTGCATACTATGAGGGGGAACGGTAACTATGAAAAATCGACTCATTTTCGGTGCCATTATCGCTGAAGCGGAGCATATCATACAAAAGCGTATCATTAAGGGTATGATCGCACAGGCACAGGCACTGAACATTGACCTCTGCATTTTTTCCATGACATCCAATGACATTCATGACACACCGCATCAGAATGCCGAATTGAATTTATACCGCTATATGAATTTCAATTTGCTCGACGGCATCCTGTATGCACGGGCTACCATTGCAGGCGACCACGCCAAGCGTCGCATTGATGAACTGCTGCTGGCACAGAAAAAGCCCGTCCTTGCCATTGATGACAACACAAGTCCTTTTTCAAGCTACATGATTGATGATAAAACGGGCATTGCGGAACTCACCGCTCACTGCATTGAAGCACACGGTCAGACAGATCTGATCTGTCTGACGGGGTTTCAGGATAATTATCATGCTCGGCAGCGTGCAGAAGGCTTTTGCGAAGCAATGCGGGCGCATGGTTTGCCTTGCGGCCCGGAGCGCGTTGTATACGGCGATTTCTGGGAAGATAGCGCAAGGGCATTGGGAAAGGAACTAGCCAACGGCACTCGTCCCTTGCCGCAGGGTGTGGTTTGTACCAACGATTGCATGGCAAAATTTCTTTGTGAGGAACTGACCGAACGGGGTATCAGCATTCCGGAGCAGATCACCGTTGTAGGCTATGATGCTTCACTGATCAATGAACAGAATATCATCTCGGTGACGAGCTATGTGCGAAAGAATTTCACTTTGGGTGCCAGTGCCGTTTTGCAGTTACATCAGAAACTAACTGGTAAGATAAGCAAACTGGTAGCCACCGAAAAAATCACTATGATTACAGGTAGAAGCTGTGCCTGCGGTGATGACGAGGGATATCTGCGCCATGTGTTGCGCGAAAAAGAAGAAACCGAATCCTATAATATGTTGTTTCGTTGCAGCAACATGATAACCAACATGACGCATCATGAAACACTGGATGGCTGCATGGAGGAGTTGTTACGATACCTATTTTTGCTGCGCGGACACAAGGAATACTACCTTTGCCTCAATGAGGACTGGGAGGGAGATGGTGCTGTTGGACGACAGGATGATTACCGCAGAGAGGGCTTCCCGGAGCATATGATCCTCAAAATCGGCGGATATCGGGTACTCTCCAAGCCGTTCCAGGCTTCCAAAATGCTGCCTACTCTGCACGAACCAAGAGAAGAATCCGGCACATATTTCTTCTCTCCCCTGCACCATAATGATCGGCTGTTTGGTATTTCAGTGGTGAGCCTGGGTGATGCAACCGATTGCTATGACCCGTTGTATCTCTCATGGAAAACTGCGGTGGAGATCGGGCTGGAATATGTACGAATGCAAAACTACCTCAAACGATTCAATAACCGCATTTATCTCTCGGAGATCCGCGATTCGCTGACGGGTCTGTTCAATGCTGAGGGACATGAAAAATTCAGCAAGGAGTGTTTTGCTGCCGCTAAGCAGGAGCAACGCCGTTTTCTGATTCTGTATGCGCAATGTGATGGGGTACGTCAACTCAATGAAACATACGGGCACACCGAGGGAGACAGTGCGATCACCGTACTTGCCAACGCCATCAACAACTGCTGCTCTACCAACGAACGCTGTGCGCGCATTCGGGACGGACTGTTCTCTATCATCGGCTACCGCGACTACGCCATTGAGGCCGATGCCATGCTAATACAGTCCATCCGGAATTCGTTGGAACAATACAATCACACTTCTCTGAAGCCCTACAAGGTGACGGCAAGCTTTGGCGTTTTTTGCGATTATCTCAAGCCAGATGACACACTGGAACAAATCAGCGATATAGCAAAAAAACAGCTCCAGGAAAATAAAAAACGATTTGATGTGGAGCGCGGCGCGCCCTATTACCGTGAGTTTGTGGATTTGCGCGAGCGCATTTACAGTAATCCTAGCGAAGATTGGAATATCGACATGATGTGCCAGTCCATGATCCTCAGCCGCGGATACTTCCAAAAGCTGTATTCCCGATGCTTTGGCATTAGCTTTACGCAGGATGTCATTAACAGCCGCATTTCGCTTTCCAAACGACTGCTCGCCAGCACCGATATGAGCATCGCCGATATCTCGGAGCGATGCGGATATGCAAACTACGTACACTTCATGCACCAATTCAAGAAGGTGGTGGGTATGACTGCCACGGACTATCGCAAAAAGGCACAGGCGGAATGAATCAACTTGCGGGTTTTATACAGATTATTGGCGTTCCGCTTTGTGCAAATTGACGAATCCTTTGAGAAAATTGCAAAAATGCTTGACATTTTTCTGCAAATTGTCGTATAATATCAGTAATCAGATGTATTATTGCGAGAAGGCAATGGACACGACCGTCTAGTCATCCGTCTGACAGAGAGAATGCTGACTGCGCTGAAAGGCATTCGACGGAACCTATTCCGGCTACCACCACTGCTGCAGTAATATGATCCGGTAAAGTGAAACGCTCGGGTGGAACCGTGCGGTGTTTGTGATTTACAAACCTCGTACCCCAAGCAGATGTTGTCATCTGTTATGGGTGACGAGGTTCTTTTATTTTTTGAGGAGGTTTTTTTATGATGATTCGTTTCGCAAACGGCAATTACGAAGGCAACTGCGGCGTGACGGTATACGATGCCGCAAAAGAGGCTGGCGTACTCACACGCGAGGTCATTGCAGCAAAGGTAAACGGTGTACCTACGGATCTGACTACGGTACTGGATGCAGACGCAGATGTGGAATTGCTCACCTTTGACATGGAGGACGGCAAACACGTTTTCTGGCACACGGCTGCTCATGTTCTGGCACAGGCGGTCAAGCGTTTGTATCCGGAAGTCAAGTTGACCATCGGCCCTGCCATTGAGCGCGGTTTCTACTATGATTTTGATTCGGAAATGCCCTTTACTGCCGACACCATGAAGGCACTTGAGGGTGAGATGAAGAAAATCGTGAAGGAAAACCACAAAATCGAGCGGTTTACTTTGCCCAGAGCGGAAGCAATTGCCTTTATGCAGGAGCGCGATGAGCCTTACAAAGTACAGCTCATCGAGGAACTCCCTGAGGGGGAAACCATCAGCTTCTACCGTCAGGGCGATTTCGTAGATCTCTGCGCAGGTCCTCACCTGTTTTCTACCGGTATGGTCAAGGCGTTCAAGCTGACACAATGTACCGGCGCTTACTGGAAAGGCGATCAGAACAACAAGATGCTCAAGCGTATCTACGGTGTGGCGTTCCCCAAGAAGGAGCTGCTCAATGCGCATTTGGAAATGCTGGAAGAAGCGAAAAAGCGCGACCACAATAAGATTGGCAGAGAACTGGGCTACTTTACTACTGTTGATTGCATCGGTCAGGGTCTGCCTGTGCTGATGCCCAAGGGCGCAAGAGTCATTCAGTTGCTGCAGCGTTGGGTTGAGGATGTAGAGCAATCTAAGGGCTGCCTGCTCACCAAGACGCCGCTGATGGCAAAGCGCGATCTGTATAAGATCTCCGGTCACTGGGATCATTATCTGGATGGTATGTTTATTCTGGGTGACCCCTACGATGAGGAGAAAGAATGCTTTGCACTCCGCCCGATGACCTGCCCGTTCCAGTATCAGGTCTATCTGAACAAGCAGCGATCCTACAAGGAATTGCCCATGCGTCTGACAGAAACTTCGACCCTATTCCGTAACGAGGACAGCGGTGAAATGCACGGTCTGATCCGCGTGCGTCAGTTTACCATCTCCGAGGGTCACTATATCCTGCGCCCTGACCAGTTGGAAGATGAGTTCCGCGGCTGTTTGGAGCTTGCGAAGTATATGCTCGATACTGTGGGCCTGTTGGAGGATTGTACCTTCCGATTCTCCCAGTGGGATCCGGCAAATCCCAACAACAAGTATGAGGGCACGGCTGAACAGTGGGAAACCGCACAGGCTGCCATGAAGAAGATTCTCGATGATATTGGTCTGGAGTACTCCATCGGTATTGATGAGGCTGCTTTCTACGGTCCGAAGCTGGATATTCAGTACAGGAATGTATTCGGCAAAGAAGATACGCTGGTTACAATCCAGATTGATATGCTGCTGGCTGAGCGTTTTGGTATGTACTATGTGGACAAGGACGGTCAAAAGAAGCTGCCGTACATCATCCACAGAACTTCCTTGGGTTGCTACGAGCGCACGCTGGCTTATATGCTGGAACATTTTGCAGGTGTGCTTCCCCTGTGGCTTGCCCCTGAGCAGGTACGCATTATGCCCATTGGCGAGGAGCATATTGCATATGCAAAGGCTCTGGGCGACAGGCTGACAAATGCAGGTATGCGCATTGTTGTGGACGAAAAGGACGAGAACATTGGTACAAAGATCAAGAATGCCCGCTTGGAGCGTGTACCGTATATGCTCATCATTGGTGACAAGGAGCTGGAAGAAAACGGCGTAACGGTTCGTTCCCGCAAGGAGGGCGAGCTGGGACTGATGCCCTGCGACGCTTTGGTGGAGAAGCTTGTGCTTGAGGTTGCAACCAAGGCAAAATAAGCATAGTGAAAAAGCGTGGTGTTGGATGCATCACGCTTTTGCTGTGTTCATCACTTAGTCGGAATCTATCGGCAGAATGCAAGGAATTGTGACTTTTTTCATAAATTTGCAAAAACCCCTTGATTTTGACACGAAAATTCTGTATAATAGAGGTATGTACGAGAGTGCACTGCGCTCTTAGTAGAAAGGAGTTATTTTATGATCTATTCACATGAAGTCGAAACAATGTGCCCGATCAAGCAGGGCGTTGCTCACGGCGCTGCTCCGATTCCGGAGGAAGCACAGTGGGTTAAGGTCAAGGATGTAAAGGATATTTCCGGCTTTACACACGGCATTGGTTGGTGCGCACCGCAGCAGGGTACCTGCAAGCTGACTCTCAATGTAAAAGAGGGCGTGATTCAGGAGTGCTTGGTTGAGACCATCGGCTGCTCCGGCATGACCCACTCTGCTGCTATGGCTTCCGAGATTCTGCCCGGCAGAACCGTCATGGAGGCTCTGAACACTGACCTCGTCTGCGACGCAATTAACACTGCAATGCGTGAGCTGTTCTTGCAGATCGTTTACGGTCGTTCACAGAGTGCTTTCTCTGAGGGCGGTCTGGTTGTTGGTGCAGGTCTGGAGGATCTTGGTAAGGG
>JAEDLR010000039.1 GCA_016295145.1 Oscillospiraceae bacterium | reverse complement strand
CCAGTGCTCACCGTCCTCCATTACGGTAAGGTCTGCGCCTTGTTTTTCCGCAAATTCGGATATGGTTTCTTTCGAGGTCAGATGATCCTTTTCGCCATACAGAATGCAGGTGGGGATGTTCCATTGGATCGGATGCTTGCGTACATAGCACAGATAATCCCAAAACAAGGTTTCGCCAAACGCCGTGGGAATTTCTTTTTTGCTTTTCAGCGCATCCTCTGTCACATCAGACCACAGCATCATATCGGTAATCAGTTTCTCCATATTCACAATGGGAGAAATCAACAATGCCTTGGTGATGTTTTTTCCGGCAAGGGCACTCATCGCAAAGAACGCGCCGATACTGTTTGCGATTAAATAGACCGCATCATAAGCCTTGCTGCAGGAATCAAATAAACATGGAAATTCATTTTTTGCTTCCCATGGATTTTGCGATATGTAGTCAAAACCAACTACATCACTTTCAGGAAACAGAGAACGGTAGTGGTTTGCTTCCTCCGCATTTCCGCCTTTGCCATGTATGTATATGATTAAGTGCTTCATGAATGGTATTCCCCGTTTTTATTGTGTGTTTCCATTTACAATCTGAGCATACACTTCTTCGGGTATCATAGGCGTGTTTATTTTGCGCATGGTATCATCGAACGGCTGCCGTCAGTGGGCCAGCTCGCCACAACATAATCGCCAACCGCCGGAAAATCGGATGCTGTCGTTGCCTCATATCTGTATTTGCCGGATACCTCTGCCCAGTTTTCCTGCCCCTCATATATGATTTTATAAAGTCCTTTCTCTTGAGAAATAATTCTCGCTCTCACTTCAATTATGACAAGTCCCTCCATTCTTTGCAGTCATGATTTTGCATGAAACCGTTGTGTCCTTGTTATGGAATCCATCCTGTAACATTCTATCTCTCTATCTTTTTCACAAACAAAAAGTATGCCATAATGCCGTTTATGATGATGTCATAAAACCGGATCCGGTCAAATAAAACGGCGCTTGATAAGAAAGATACCGCGAGAATACCGATGCTGATGATCTTCGGAAAGATCCCTTTTTCTTTGGTCATCCAGGTAAAATATGCCATTATGGGGGAAAATAGGGCAAATACCGTCCAGCTGATGATAAAGATGGTGGAATAAACACCCTTTGAGAGAAAGGCTACAAAGTAATAGGTTATCAGCATACCAATACAAAAAGGAAGAATATTCATCATGGCTTTGGCTTTTGACTTGCTGTATATGGAAATCAAAACGCCGAACAGTATCCATATCGCCATTTGCGAAAAGATATTGCCCAGATTCTCGGTGTAGATATCAAAGAGCCGACTTGCCACACCCAGCAGCAAACCAATGACAAACATACTGACAGGATTGAGTATTTTATTCTTCATTTTTTGCTCCCGTGTTTCTAAACACAATCTATCAAACGACGCATAACAATGGGTAATCCGCACACAAGTACGGACAAAATCACCGCCACCAGAGGCAGAACGATGGGAAGGATACCAAGGTGCGGCATCGGATCTGTGCGCCTTTGTTTCCTTCACTTTCAGTTGTATCATGCCCATGCGATCGGTCCTGCTGATGCTGCAACGACCATTCATAACTACAGTATACTCGTTTTTTTTAAAAAAATCAATAGTCTTTATGAGAAAGATGCAGCATATGCTTGACCGGAAGGGGGCTTGCCATGGTTGACTTTTTCAGGGCGGTATGCTATAATCAGGGCGACGGCAGTTATAGCCACCAAAATGAAAAACGGAGGTAACTAACCATGGGACGTTCAATTCGTGTAACAGGAAAAGGAAAGATCGCACTGAAACCCGATATGATACTGCTGAATCTGACGCTTAGCGGCACAGATCGCGATTATGAACAGGCAATGACGGTTTCCGCAACAGAAACCAACACCCTCAAGGAGAGCCTTGCTGCACTGGGATTTGCTAAAAGTGATGTGAAAACACGCTCTTTCGGGATCGAACCCCAATATGAAAGTTATCACGATGAGCAGAACAACTGGAAGCAGCGTTTTGTCGGTTATCGGTTTGAGCATCACCTGAAACTGGAAATGGATGCCGACAACGCCATGCTCGGCAAGGTGCTTTCTGCCATAGCCGCTGCCAAGCTGCAACCGGAACTGGATATCGTGCATACTGTGCGTGATACCGAGGCTGCAAAGAATCGTTTGCTGGGCAATGCGGTTGCCGATGCCACTGAAAAAGCCAAGGTTCTTGCACAGGCAGCAGGGCTGATCCTTGGCAACATCATCACCATTGATTATACATTCGGTGAAATCGCATTGACCACACAGCGCGTTTCCCCCGGCACCATGAAGTGCATGGCAGCAGTGGCAGATTCCGCTGAGGTTGCCATGGATATCGACCCTGACGAGATTGAAGTAACCGACACCGTGACCATTGAATGGAGCATCATATGAGCACGCAGATTCTGCACACAGACCGTCTGACGCTGCGCCCCTTTTGCATGGAGGATGCCGATGCCATGTTTCGAAACTGGACGCAGGATGCAGACGTTGCACGCTTTTGCAGGTGGCATCCCCACACGGATATTGCGGAAACACGGGCTTTTTTGCAAACGTGCATCGGGAAGGAATTTGCATGGGCGATCACGGTAAACGGCAGCGATGAAGTCATTGGCTCGGTGGATGTGGTGGGTATTCCCAGCGCTGATACCTGCGAGATCGGCTACCTGTTGGCGAAGAAATACTGGAGCAGGGGATTGATGAGCGAAGCAGTCAAAGCAGTGATCAACCACCTGTTTGCCTGCGGATTCCGAACCGTCACCGCAGTACATCATGTGGAAAACCCTGCATCGGGCAGAGTGATGGAAAAATGCGGTATGCGTTATCTGCACAATGGGATGACACCGCCTAAGTTTGACAGCAACGAGCTTTGCGAAATTCGCTGCTACGCCATCACAAAAGAGTAACAAAAACGCGGAAAGTTTGCAGCTTTTCGCGTTTTTTGGCAAATATACGGAATCGGAGAGCGATACTTGCATTTTATTGCATAATCGTGTATAATAGAAGTATGAAATCACGGCAGAGGAATACCTCTGCAGAATGGAAGGAAACAATGGGCATTTTAGAACATCTGGAGCCGCAAAAGGTATTCCACTATTTTGAGGAAATCGCCAAAATACCCCATGGCTCCGGCAACACCAAACAAATTGCGGCATGGTGCATGGAGTACGCAAAACAGCACGGTCTGAAAGCAGTGCTTGACAGTGCCGGAAATGTCATCATTTATGCAAATGGCACGGCAGGCTATGAAAACAGCGAACCGGTCATTTTGCAGGGGCACATGGACATGGTCTGCGAAAAAACGCCCGACTGCACCAAGGATATGACCACAGAGGGGCTTGACCTCTGCACGGACGGCAAGTTTGTATGGGCTGATTCCACAACACTGGGCGGAGATGACGGCATCGCGCTGGCGTATATTTTTGCACTGCTGGATAGCGATGAGATCCCCCATCCACCCATCGAAGCCGTCATTACCCGGGATGAGGAAACCGGTATGTACGGCGCAATGGATTTTGACGGTACAATGGTATCGGGAAAGAAGATCATCAATATCGACTCCGAGGAGGAGGGCATTCTCACGGTAAGCTGCGCAGGCGGTGTCACGGTAATGGGCGATATCCCGATGCAGACGGAAGCGGCAAAGGGCTTTGCCTATCACATCGCAGTGGGTGAAATGACCGGTGGTCATTCAGGGGCGGATATTCACCACGGCAGACAAAACGGCATCAAGGTACTGGGCAAGCTGCTGCAAAGCATCAAGGACAAACTGGATTTCAGCGTATATGCGCCCCATGGCGGCGGAAAGGCAAATGTTATCCCCAAGGCGGCAGAGGCGGTCATTGTCACCCCCACGGATACACTTGTACAGTTGCAAACCGTTGTCGCGGAATTTGCCGCATGGTTCTCCCAACACCACGGTGCCACCGATCCACAGGCGACTTTCAGCGTATCGCCCGCCCCATTGCCCGACTGGGCATACACTGCCCACAGTACAAAAACGCTGCTGCATTTTCTGGCAGATGCAAAAAGCGGCGTGATCCGTATGCACCCTCAGATGGAAGGCATGGTACAGACTTCCCTGAATCTGGGCGTACTCACATCCGATGCAGAAAAGTGCTCGGTACAGTTTCTGATTCGCAGCAACGCCATGGATGAAAAAGACGCACTGCAGGCGGAAATTGAGGCATGCATCCGGGATTTTGGCGGCGCCCCTGCCCACGACGCGGGCTATCCTGCATGGGAGTACCGCGAAGATTCTGCACTGCGTGCGCTGATGGTAGCGGTTTACAGGGAACAATACGGCAAAGAGCCACAGGTTTCTGCCATCCATGCAGGCTTGGAATGCGGTTTGCTGGCTGAAAAGATCGCGGGCGCAGATATTATTTCCATCGGTCCGAATATTCTGGATATCCATACCCCTGCTGAACGGCTGGATGTGGCATCTGTCGGCCGTGTATGGGCGTATCTCAAGGAGATCCTGAAGCGTTGTAAATAAAAAACCGATGCAAAGGCGAAAAAAATAGTTGCATTTTACGGCGAAATATGGTATAATGACAGCATTATTCTGTCATTATGACGATTTGGAGGTAAGCATGGACAAACAAACAGAATTTAAGCCGTATGTTCCTGCGTCAAAGGTAACGCCGGAACTTACGGTCACATCCATCATCATGGGTGTACTGCTGGCTGTGGTGTTCGGCGCGGCCAACGCCTATCTGGGCTTGCGTGTGGGTATGACCGTATCCGCATCCATTCCGGCAGCGGTCATTGCAATGGGTGTGATTCGAGTGATTATGAAGAAGAACTCGATTCTCGAAAGCAATATTGTGCAGACCATCGGCTCGGCAGGCGAATCCGTTGCGGCAGGTGCGATTTTTACCATTCCGGCACTGTTTCTCTGGGCTGCCGATGATTCCATGAACATGGAAAAGCCCGGCATCATTGAAATCACCCTGATTGCCGCCATCGGCGGTCTGCTGGGCGTGTTTTTTATGATTCCGCTGCGCAATGCGCTGATTGTACGCGAACACGGCGTGCTGCCGTATCCTGAGGGCACTGCCTGTGCAGAGGTGCTGCTTGCCGGCGAAGAAGGCGGTTCCAACGCATCTACCGTGTTTGCAGGCATGGGTTTTGCCGCACTGTTCAAGTTTGTGATTGACGGCATCAAAGCGGTTCCTGGTGAGATTTCACTGCGCGTCAAGGGCTTTGCAGGCGAGATCGGCACACAGATCTACCCCGCCGTTATGAGCGTTGGCTATATCTGCGGCTTCCGCATCTCCTCGTATATGTTCGCAGGCGGTGTGCTCAGTTGGCTGGTGCTCATTCCGCTGATTGTCATGTTCGGCGGCGAAGCAGTCATCTATCCCAGCACCCAGGATACCATCGCACAGATCTTTGCAGCCGATGGTGCTGGCGGTATCTGGAGCAATTACATCCGCTACATCGGCGCAGGCGCACTGGCAGCAGGCGGTATCATCAGCCTGATCAAATCACTGCCTCTGATCGTTCGTACCTTCAAAGATGCCCTCAAAGGCATGAGCAAGGGCGGCGGGCAGTCGCAGCTTCGTACCGAACGAGATCTGAATATGAAGATTGTGTTGGTCGTCATTGCAGTCCTCACGCTGCTTATCTGGCTGATTCCGGCAATCCCCGTGAATCTGATCGGTGCGATTATCATTGTTGTGTTCGGATTTTTCTTTGCAGCCGTATCCTCCCGTATGGTGGGTCTGGTGGGCAGCAGCAACAACCCTGTTTCGGGTATGGCAATTGCCACGCTGCTCATCTCCACACTGATTCTGAAAGCAACCGGTATGAACGGTGCAGCAGGTATGACTGCCGCCATCGCTATCGGCTCTATTATCTGCATTGTGGCTGCCATTTCCGGCGATACTTCGCAGGACCTGAAAACCGGCTATCTGTTGGGTTCTACGCCCAAAAAGCAGCAGATCGGCGAGATAATCGGTGTAGTGGCTTCTGCTCTGGCAATCGGCGGTACACTCTATTTGCTGGATAACGCATGGGGCTTTGGTTCCGCGGAGTTGGGCGCACCGCAGGCAACGCTCATGAAGATGATCGTTGAGGGCGTTATGAGTGCCAAACTGCCTTGGGGTCTGGTATTTGTGGGCGTGTTTATTGCCGTTCTGGTTGAGGTGATCGGTATTCCCGTGCTGCCCTTTGCCATCGGCGTATATCTTCCCGTACAATTGAATGCCTGTATCCTCATTGGCGGCATCATTCGTCTGGTGTTCGACAAAATGAAGAAAGAAGAAAACTGCAAAAAAGAGATTGTCAACAACGGCATTCTGTTCTGCTCCGGCATGATTGCCGGCGAAGGTTTAGTGGGAATCCTGCTTGCATTGCTTGCTGTATTCGGCGTGGCAGATGCCATTGATATCTCCGCTAAGCTGAATCTGCCTGAGGTTGTTGTCAATATCGGCAGCCTTGTGGTATTTGGTCTGATTATTCTCACGCTGCTGAAATTCTCTGTCTGGAGGAAGAAGCCCAAGAAGGACAGCAAGTAATCATGGGACGCAGACAATCAAAGCACGCAGATGAAAACTATCTGGAGCGATGCCCCGTACGGGAGAAAGCCATCGGGTGGACCCAGGACGATGCAGGGCTTGTCACACTGGAGATTGAAAACAAAGGCGTGATGAACCGCATCGCCCAGAAGCTGTTGAAAAAGCCAAAGATTTCCTATATCCATCTGGATGAGATCGGCAGCTTTGTGTGGCCGATGATCGACGGCGAGCGTACCATTATGGATATGGGCAAGCCTCTGGAAGCACATTTTGGCGAAAAGGCGCAGCCCACCTAC
Organism: Oscillospiraceae bacterium; assembly: GCA_016295145.1. Lineage (GTDB taxonomy): Bacteria > Bacillota > Clostridia > Oscillospirales > Ruminococcaceae > Firm-04. Next base: position 13,163 of record JAEDLR010000039.1, on the reverse strand, counting down.
GAGCGACTGGCGCAATTCTTCCACATCCTGGAAAGCTACGGCTTTGTACAATGGAAACAGTAATAAAACAAAAACAAAGCAGAGGTACGTCATGTGCCTCTGCTTTTTGTTTGATGCGTTATCATGATTCAATGGCTGTAACAGTATAATCCTGTGCCTCAACAGCGGCTTTCAGGGTGTCATCACTGACCTCTGCCGAAAGCGTAAGCACTGCGGTACCTGCGGTATGGCTGACGGTGGCTTCTGTAATGCCATCGATGCCCTCCAGCACCTTTTTCACTCTGGCTTCGCAATGGCCGCACATCATACCCTGGATATGCATGGTTTTCTGCATCGTTTTCACCTCCACGTTCTCTGTTGCAATTGTATCGTGTTGTTGTTTTTCAGCAATGCGCACGGTATAAAGCCGCAGAGCATTACTGACAACACAAAAACTGGAAAGGCTCATAGCGGCTGCACCGAACATAGGATTCAGCTCCCAGCCAAAAATAGGGTACCATAGGCCTGCGGCAAGAGGAATGCCGATCACATTATAGATAAACGCCCAGAACAGATTCTGCCGGATGATGCGCAGTGTTTTACGGCTCAAGCGAATGGCAGCGGCAGCGTCAGTCAAGCGGCTGTTGACTAACACCACATCGGCGGCGTCAATGGCAATATCCGTACCTGCGCCAATGGCAATGCCCACATCGGCAGCGGTCAGTGCAGGGGCGTCGTTGATGCCGTCGCCGACCATTGTGACTCTGCCCTCCTGCTGCAAGCTGCGGATGGCGGCTTCTTTTTCGGCAGGTAGCACGCCGGCGATTACGGTATCAATGCCTGCCTCCTTGCCGATGGCTTCGGCGGTCTGTTTGTTGTCACCAGTCAGCATCACCACGCGAATACCCATTTTATGCAGCTGCGTGATGGCTTCGCGGCTTTCGGGTCGTATGATATCCGCGGCAGTGACCATGCCCAGAAGCTGATCCCCCAGAGCAAAATACAGTGCAGTATTCCCCTGTTTAGCAAGATTTTCTGCCTGTACGCAAACCGATTCGGGTATGGTTGCTTTGTCAGCGATCCATGCTGCATTTCCGCCTGCCAGTGTTTGCCCCTCATAGGTTGCCTGCAAGCCGCTGCCGGGCAACACCGTCAGATCTGCCACGGCGGGCACTGCAATCTGCTGTGCATCTGCCTGTTTGATGATTGCTTTTGCCAAGGGATGCTCGCTGTTTTTCTCCAGCGCAGCCGCAAGGGTAAGCAGCTTCGTGGCATCTACGCCGGCTGTAGGGTAAATACCTGTTACGGCAGGGTCGCCCATGGTAACCGTGCCTGTTTTATCCAGTGCCATAATCTGCGTGCGTCCTGCAAGTTCCAGTGCCTCGGCAGTTTTATATAAAATGCCATGCTTTGCGCCCACGCCTGTACCTACCATAATGGCAACGGGCGTGGCAAGCCCTAACGCGCAGGGGCAACTGATGACCAGAACGGAAATGGCGCGTGCAATGGCAAATCCGAAGGGTTTCCCTACAAACAACCAGATGCAGAGGGTCACCAGTGCAATGCCAAGAACGATAGGCACAAACACGCCTGATACACGGTCGGCAATTTTGGCGATGGGTGCTTTGGTGGCAGAGGCATCGCTTACCATACGGATAATCTGTGCAAGGGTGGTATCCTCACCGACACGGGTGGCTTCACAGCGCAGCACCCCCGAAAGATTCATGGTGCCTGCTTGCACACGGCTATGCGCTGCTTTCTCCACGGGAATGCTTTCACCCGTCAGTGCCGATTCATTCACCGCACTGTGCCCCGCAAGCACAATGCCATCTACAGGTACTTGCTCTGCCGGGCGCACAAGGAATACATCGCCTTTCCGCACCTCGGCAATGGGCACGGTGCGCTCCTGTTCACCTTGTAAAACGGTTGCCGTCTGTGGTGCCAACGCCATCAGACCTGCCAGCGCATTGGTGGTTTTGCCCTTGGCGCGCGCCTCCAGCATTTTGCCTACGGTGATAAGCGTCAGGATCATGGCTGCAGATTCATAATACAACCCGTGGAGGTACGAAGCGGCGGTGGTCATATCCCCCGATGCGGCAGCCCCCGACATGGCAAATGTGATCCACAGGCTGTATCCAAAAGATGCCGCAGAGCCAATGGACACCAGGGTATCCATATTGGGTGCGCGGTGAAACAGTCCCTTTATGCCGCTGATAAAGAATTGCTGGTTGATGACCATAACAATGCCTGCAAGCAGCATCTGACAGAGGGCAAGTGCCACAGGATTTGCAGCGAGCGCATCTGGCAGCCACCACCCGAACATTGTGTGCCCCATGGAAAGGTACATCAGCACCAGCAAAAACCCAACGGAAGCGATTAATCTGGCTTTGAGGCTGCTTGCTGCCTGATCTTGTGGCACAGCAGCCCGGGGCTTTGATTGCGCAGTTGCATCGTTGGGCGATGCACCGTAACCTGCCGCTTCCACTGCGGCAATGATCGCTGCATCATTTGCAGCACCCGTTACCTGCATCGAATTGGTCAGCAGATTGACGCTGACCTTTTCAACACCGGATACCGCCGCCACTGCTTTTTCCACGCTTGCACTGCAAGCAGCACAGCGCATGCCGCTTACATGATATTGCTTCATATCAAATCATCTCCTGCTGCTTATTATACTACAAATCACTGCAAAAAACAAGCATTGCCGAAAAAACGCCCGTGATACCGAATCACGGGCGGGTAGCAATTTACGCTACGAACAGGCTCAGAAGATGAGAAAACGAACATTTTTCCAGTACAGGAACACCGGTTTGTGCCAGTGCCGCGGGCAGAAAGAAAATGATCAGGCACAGCAGCAGGGCATTGCGCGGGTTTTTACTGCGGCTGCCGACAACCGCCACCAGAAATGCAAACAGCGTCATCAGAATACAGCGTGCAGTCATCCACAGCCCATAGAATTGGTCAACGGTTACCGGCAGCCCGAAATCTCGCAGCCCATCCAGACTTTGCAACGGAGCAATGCCGTATTCCAATGGAGTATTGCTTGCAACGCAAGCAGAATAGCAACTGTAAAGTACCCATGCCATGGGCAGCACCAGCAGCATCAACCAGATGCCCTTGTACGCCACGCGGCGCAATCTGCCGTGTGGGGTGCTGCGCAGCAGCGGTGCGGCACCAAAGCGGTTTTCATATGCCCCGATGCCTGCGCTGATGAAGATCGTGTACAGGAGCAGCAGCAGCGAAAAACGCTCTGCCGCTGCCGTTTTGCCAAACAGACTGTTGTAGCCTTCCTGTGGTATTAGCCAGACCACCTGACCGGTCTGTTGCCGATGGGTATCCAGTGGCTCGATTTTAGCGCGAAACGCTGTGAAATATTCCAATTCGTTTTGTGCCGTCGCCAGTCTGCTTTCGTCCTTGCGAATCCAACTTTCCGGTAGATCCAGTTCAATGGATTTATCCAAGGATGCCTGTGCGCGCTGCACGCCTTCTTCCAGCGTAATGAGATAATCTTCATACTTCTGCATGGCTTCCTCAGTTACAGCGCCGCTGAACTTTTCATATGCCTCATCCCAGTAGTTGAGCGTCGGCACAAAGATTTTTGTACCCTGATACACCGAAACGGTCATAGCGGCAGTGACGAACACAATCAGCAGACCTTTTTGCCCAAGGAGCAGCTTTTTGCCCTCGTATGCGAACACCGTATGGATACCGAAATGGGATGACGCCCATTTCTGCAAACGGTCAAACCAATGCTGTACACCATAGCCGATGCGGACGGGATGCTTGTATCCCACAAAAAGAATCAACAGGGCAGCAACTGCGGAGAAAATTTCGCCCAATGCGATGAGCGCAGAAGCAAGCATGCCCAACGGGTGCCCAAACCAGTTGAGGTTGTTGTAATCCGTGAAGAAGAATCCGCTTTCCAATATGGCGAATACATTGCAGTATTTCAGGTGATTGACCGCGGCGGCAGCATCCATCAGCGTGTAGCAGAGAAACTGTCCGCCCAGTGCTGGCAGTGCGATCAGTATCGCCATAACAGGCTGAAATATCGAAAGAATCAACCAAATGAACAGGGTGATGCAGAACACCGCTGCCGCCTTGAGGATGCCCCACAGAAGCAGAAATTCGCCTACGGTGACGCGCCATACACAGTGCTGAAACGCAGGGATTGACTGTACGGCGCGGCTGTATACCGGGTCACCGAAAAAGAAATGTCCGTATGCAATGTTGCCGCCCCAGATGAGCAGTACACTGAGCAGACAAAGCAGAAACACAGCCAACATCCGCCACAGCAGCAAGGGGACTCTTCCTTTACGTGTACTGCGCAGCATATCACCGCAGGCAGAGGTCTGCACGGTCAGCAGATCCAGAATCAACAGCAGGGGAGCAATCAGCAGCAGGTAATCGGTGATGTGATATTGCAGCATCGCCTCGATGCCTGCATCTGCGCCGTCCTCCAGTGTAATGCCCTGTAAGTGTTCGTAATCGGCAATGGTAAGAGCGCGGTTACGCTGGATGAAATCGCTTTGCTTGCCAAGGCTGCCCAGAAGCGTCTGCCCTGCGGATTGCCCCGATATCTGTTGGAGATACGCGTGATAGCCTGTTTCCCGATAGGCAGCGGTCTGCTCTGCGATCTGTGTGGCGCAGTGTTCGGTTTCCGCAGCCTGTGAGCGGCAAAAGCCTGCAAACAGCGCAAGATTCATCACGCAAAGCAGCACCAGAATGATATAGGTACGCGGCATTCTGAAAATCCGTTGCAATTCACCCATGGCGATCCTCCAACAGCAAACGGTAGACATCCTCCAAGCCAAGATCTTCGGCAACGGTGCAGTGTTCCGGCAGATGCCGGGCTGCAATGCGCAGAGAGAATCCCGTGCCGGTCTGCTTGATCTCCCCTTTGGGGTATTGTGCCTGCAATGCCAGAATTTCCTCGTAGCTGCCACTGAAAGTACCGATTTTCCCATGTGCGGCAGCGATCAGTGCCTCCGGTGTATCGCAGGAGATGAGTGTACCGTGGTCAAGCAGCATTACACGCTTTGCAACGCATTCAATATCACTGACCACATGGGTGGCATACAGCACAATGCGCTCTCTGGCTATCTCGGTGATGTAGTTGCGTAGGCGGATACGCTCCTCGGGGTCAAGACCTGCCGTTGGTTCATCCAGAATCAACACCTGTGGCTCGCCCAACAGTGCTGCAGCCAATAAGACACGTTGCCGCATTCCGCCGGAGAAGGTTCCGATTTTTTTATGCGCCACCTGCTCCAGATTGACCAGTTTCAGCAGCATGGCGGTCTGTTCTTTTGCAGCCTTGCGGCGTATGCCCTTCAGCGATGCTATATAATACAGAAACTGTCTGGCACTGGAATCTTCATACAGTCCCTGCAATTGCGGCGTGTATCCGATGACCGAACGCCATTTTGCACCCATATCGAGGATCTCGGTGCCGTTATAGAGAATTCTGCCGTCAGTGCGCCGCATCTGGTCGGTCAGCAGCTTCATCAGCGTACTTTTGCCTGCACCGTTTGCGCCAAGCAATCCCGTTACACCCTGCTCTAAGGTGATGGTCACCCCATCTAAGGCGGTAAAGTTGCCATAGCGTTTGGTGAGGTTTTCCACTTGCAGTCGATTTGCCATTTCCGGTTTCTCCTATTCTATTGTTGGAATGCAGCACCTCTGCCGCCAATGAATGCTTGCAGAGAGCAGATGGGTGCGCCCGTCTGCAAACATCCATCATTCTGCGTGATTTGCTGCATCACATCCCATGCTGACCGCGCTTTGCCCCTGATTACTGTATGGTGCTGTTTCAGTCGGTTTCGGCATATGGCATATATGCATCCCGGAGGGCAGAGGCGTCGTAGGCGGTGTTCCATTTAGCGGTACCCTCTGCAATTGCCTCGGAGAGGGAAAGATAATATAATCCATACCAACACTGTCCGTACAGGCGGTCGCCGCTTATGGCAATGCTTGCTACAAACTCTGGGGAGACCTCCATGTCCAGTTCACCGGGGAATTCTTGCACGGGTTGTTTGAGCGTTGCCAGCAGATTGCCCTGCCAGTCATAGATCTCGATTTCGGCAAGCGGGCTGTTTTTCGTCAGAATGATATATTCAGCGGTGCATTGCACATCGGTGTAGAATACATCGGTATCCTCAAACAGAAGCGTCTCTTCCCCCGTTTGCAGATCCAGTATGCAGGGGACGATGCTGTGTTTGTCTGCGTCGTAATACCCGTCAGCAGAGGTCATATATACCAGTTTCGTGCTGCTCAGCGCAAATGTTGTATAGGCTGCATTTGCCACTTCCTCCATCGCGCCCGTGCGGATATTGACGCGGTAGATCAGATCGCCGTTATAGGGATCCGCCCAGTTGCGGTTTGTTTTGCGGAAGTAGAGATAATCCCCTGATGCACAGAGATGGGCAGGCGGAGAGAACGGCGTCCGCAATTCCGTCTGCGATTGCGTCAGCGGCACCTCTGCGACTGCGGTCAGCGTATCCCTTGCAATATCGTAGTGGAACAGCGCATAAGCGGTGGAGTATTCTGTGATGTGGGCAAATGTTGTGGTTTCAAGCTCCCCTGTGAGTGGATCTGTATATTCGTGTGATTCCATCATGCCATACTGGAGGTCGAATTGTACAGAGATCCACAGTGCGCCCTTATGCCCGATGATCTCCGCACTGACGATACCTGTATGATCAATTGATTCCTGCAAAGCATCTTGCAGTTTGCAGAGCTTTGTCAGTTCCGTGCCGTCTGGTGCATAGCGCATCAGGCAGATATCGCCGCGGTCAGTGGCATAGACCGTTTCTCCGACTACAGGGGTTCCGAAGGAAGATGTGCTCTGGTCGGATGCCACGCCGTACAGATAGCCGTCGTAATAGGTATACGGGATGCCGAAAAACTGACTGTTGTTTGCCTCGCAGTATTCGGTATCGTGGGTGCATTCGGGACGGCTGCAAAGGGGTGTATGCTGCCCTGTGGCTTCATCCACATATATGGTCATGCCGCAGCCCCCACTGAAGAGGGGGTTGCAGTACCAGCCTGATTCTGCCGCAAGCACCTGTTGTCCGTCACCATCGAACTGTCTAAACTGTGAATAGGATACTGTCATAGAGGGTACATTCTCCGGTCCCTCAAATTTGGTCTGCAAATCGCCCGGTACATTGTCTGCCACAAACTTGAAAGGGCTTTCCGTACTGCCGCTTGATGTGGAATTACCATGTTCGGAAGGATTGCTTTCGTGGAAGTTCGGGTCGTTTCCACGGTTCAGCAGTGCAAGTGTGCCCGCTGTAATGCCGAAAACAGCGCAGGCGCTGAGTACGGCGGCTGTCATCTTTTTGCCGTGAGACGGCTTACGGTCAATTTTTTGGAGCGGCATATAGAATACCTCCTCTTTCTGTGCTTTTCGCTCGGATTCGGGCTGCTTACACGGGCGGATGAGCATGGCTTCGATATCCAGTCGTTTGCTTTCGTCCCAGTGTATATTGCCAAACATCCTGTTGAATTCGGAACGCTTCATTCTCAGTCCTCCTCAATCCGTTGTGTTTTCCAGTTCTAACTGCAGGCGTTTTCTGCCGCGTTTCAACCATGTGCGGACGGTGTTTTCCTTTTCGCCAAGCATTGCAGCGATCTCGGCGGTGCGGTATCCCTCATAGTAGTAAAGGTACAGCACGGTGGATTGCTTTGCAGGCAGCGAGAAAACCAGTTCGCGCAGGGCATAATCCTCGGTGAAATCGTGCCAGTCTGCCGTTGCCCCGGTTTCTGCCGATTCTGCCGCAGCTTTGCGGCGGCAGCGCAGGTGATAATTCTTGGCACGGTCACGGATCGCCCGCAGTAGCCATGCCTTCATATGTTCGTCCGATTCAAACTGCCGTGGGGCAGTATGCAGCATCAGCAAAACATCCTGCACGATGTCCTCTGCTTCTGCGCGGTTCTGTGTGCAGCAGACCGCGAACCGCAATGCAGTATCGCCAAAGGCACGAAACGCATACAACGCTTCGTTCTCATGATGTTGCAATTCATGCCACCTCCTTGGTTGTCCTCTGTTTAGTATACAATACAAACTGCGTTTTTGGTTCACTTTTTCCAAAATTTTTTCAGAAAGCGTTGGTTCTGCTTTGATAGACGATTTCACAGGCTGTGTGCGTGCATCGCCTGTCAGGAGATGATGTGCAAGCGAAAACTGACCCATGATCTTCCCGCTTTTGGATAATGTGTCAGTAACAGAATACCATCGGTCATTGCAAAACGCCACAAAAAAAGATAGAATAATACTCGGAAACTGATTCACCCAGATCCGTCAGCCGCAGCTTCGGGTCCCCACCGTGCAGCGACTGACGGGTCAACACACATTGAAAAAGAGAGGACGCATCGGGTATTCGCATATCACCGATGCGTCTGCAAGTATCAGGAGGAAATTATGGCAGGATTGATACATCGCAAGCAGCTCAGCCTTTGTACCGCAGCAGCACTGATGCTCAGCTTTGCGGCAATGACGGCACCCGTCAACGCACAGGAGGCGGGGGTTTCCGCTGTGGGCACCATCGCAGGTGCGACCATTGGTACATCAGCAGTGCATAACTTCACCGAGCAGGGTCTGACCAGTGATTATTTCGACATCACGGGCAACCTTTCTACCGGAAAGGGGACTATGACCTACAACGATATGACCCTTACCCAGTGCCTGAAGATGGAGAGCAGCACGCTCATCAACTTTACCACGGGCAGTGCCTGCACCATGACCCTTGCCATCAAGGACGGCGATACCATTTATGTGGACAATGACCAATACACCATTGACACAAGCGGTCAGACCGTGATTCAGCTTTCGGCAGGTGCGCATACTTTGAAAAAGGGTTCGGGCAGCTCGAATCTGTTTTATATTGATATCGGCGGCGGCAGCGGCGTCATCACAACCGTGACCACCGATAACGGCACACAGCAGACCACCGCAACCACTGCGACATCGCCTGTGGCTGTTACGGGTGAACTGAATGTCAAGAGCGCAGGCGGCTGGAACGAAATGGCATATATGGTCATCGGCGGCATGAATGATGGCGCAGTGCAAAAAGTTTCATACAGCGGTACCACAAGCGGCACACTCAGCGGCGATGATTTCGATTATCTGGTGCGTGATACAGCCGATGGCGTGCGCATTGATATTCCCGGGCTGCCCGCCGGCAGTTATTCCATTACGGTGGAAACAACCGCAGGCAATGTGACCGTGGACGGCATCGCAGTGGGCGCCCAGGATCGTTCGGGCTATGCACACTTCAATTATACCGCCGGTGTTGGTGCGTACACTGATGCCGGAACGCTGAAAAGCAATGCCATCGTGCTGTATGTGACCGACAGCAACAAGGACAGCGTTTCCGTCACTTCTAAAGACGGCACGACTGTCAAGGGCATTGGTAACATTCTCAATTCCGCCGGTCAGGATAATGGTTCCGGTCAGACCTCCAAGGGCGGTAAGCCCAATACCAACAGCGATATCATTGAAAAGCTTGCCAAGGACGGCACACCATTGGTTGTACGTATCATCGGCAATGTCACTGCTCCCGCAGGTCTTACCGCGTTCGACTCTGTTGATTACGGCGGCTCTGTTGGCGATAACGGCTATATGGCAAGAATGCAGTCCGGTAAAGATGTGACCATCGAGGGTATCGGCACGGATGCCTGCATCAACGGCTGGGGCATTCATTTTATCGCAGAATCTTCCAATCCGGACGCAGGCGAAAGCTTTGAGGTCAGAAACATTGCGTTCCGCAATGTACCCGAGGACTGCATCGGCATGGAGGGCGTACAGACGGGTTCTACACTGTCTGCTCCCGTAGAGCATTGCTGGATCCACAACTGCGAGTTCTATAAGCCCTCTATCGCAAATCCTGCCGAGTCCGATAAGGACGGCGGAGACGGTGCCTGCGATTTCAAGCGCGGTATGTACTTCACCAATAGCTATTGCTGCTACGAGGGCTACCACAAGACCAATCTGGTGGGTGCCTCCGATTCCAATCTGCAATTCCATATCACTTTCCACCACAACTACTGGAAGGATTGCGAATCCCGTGGCCCCTTGGCACGTCAGGCGAATATCCATATGTACAACAATGTGTTTGACGGTCAGACCAGCTATTGCATGAATCCCAGAGCCAATGCCTACATCTTCTCCGAGTACAATCTGTTTGAAAACTGCAAGAATCCCATGCAGGTAAAGCTTGGCGCAGTCAAGTCCTATATGGATGTGCTGAATAACTGCAAGGGCGATCAGGACGGCACGATCGTGACCGACAAGAGCACCAAGGTCAATACCGATTGCCAGTATGCGAATTTTGATACCAATGCATCGGTGTCCTATATTCCTGCCGGCAACTACAAACTCAACACGGATATTTCTTCTCTGAAGTCCGAGTTTGAGAAGCTCGGCGGCTGTATGGACGAAAACGCCATCGGCAGTGGCGATATTGTTGTAACACCTCCTACTTCTACTACTACAACCACCACGACAACAACAACCACCACTACCACTACGACGACCACTACGACGACCACTACCACTACTACCACATCCGGCAGTATTGTTGCAACCCTGCTTGGCGATGTCAACTGTGACGGCGATGTGAAGGTCGGAGACGTGATCCTGCTGAACCGTTTCCTTGCAGAGGATATGGCAGCAGAAGTCAGCGGTCAGGGTATGGCAAATGCCGATGTCAATGGTTCCGGTGCACCGGACAGCAATGACGCTGTGGATATTCTCAAGATGCTTGCTGGTCTGCACTGACCGCAGGTAACCCACCCTCTCATTACGCTTTCTATTCTGAGCGTTCAATCCTACTCTGACGTTCCGGTTTTCATAGAAAGGCCCCCTTTCTTATTCTCACTCGGCGGAAAGATGTGCAGATCGTCTTTCCGCCATCTTTTTCGCAAACAGATGTTATATATTTGAAATATGTTGCAAACCCCTTTACTTTCACGAACTAGTGTGCTAAAATATAGTGGATCATCGAAATCAGCGCAATGATGCTTGTAAGGAGGCTACTGCTATGAGAACACATCTGGATCCTGCCGGAATGGACGACCTCTGCGAAGCACTGCTCTCTTTGAATACCAAGGAGGAAACTTCCAACTTCCTGCGTGACCTGTGCACCATTCAGGAGTTGAAGGCACTCTCGCAGCGTTATCAGGTGGCAAAGCTGTTGCATACCAACTGCCGCTATGCCGAGATTGTAGAGAAAACAGGCGCAAGTACCGCAACCATCAGCCGTGTGAACCGTTCCCTTGCCATGGATGGTACAGGGGGCTACGAAACCGTTTTCAACCGTCTGGATATCGGCACGGCGGAGCAGACAAATGACTGAAAGCTACGGCGTATTCGCCGATTATTATGATGCGCTCACGCAAAATGTGAATTATGCGGCCCGTGCAGCGGCAATTCACCAACTGATTACTGTGTATACCTCTGAAAAACTGGTTGCCTGTGAAAACGATCGCGGATTGCTGTTGGATCTTGCCTGCGGAACCGGTTCTTTCTCTGAGGAGATGGCAAAGCTCGGATGGGAAGTCATTGGCGTGGACGGCTCAGATGATATGCTGATGCAGGCATATGAGAAACGCGCAGAGTCGCCGCTGGTGGGTGCAGTGCAGTATCTGCGGCAGGATATGCGCAAGCTGGATTTGTACGGCACTGTCAGCGTCACCCTTTGTATGCTCGACAGCATCAATCATCTGCCTGCTGCTACCGATGTGCGGCAGGTTTTTTCTCGCGTAGGGCTGTTTACCAATCCGGGTGGTCTGTTTCTGTTTGATGTCAATACTGCCTATAAGCATTGCAATGTACTGAAAGACCAGTGCTTCGTATATGATCTGCCTGATTGCTTCTGCGTTTGGCAGAATCAGCTTGCGGACAAAGCGCCGCATTATCCCGTGCAGATCCGGCTGGATTTTTTTGCACGGCAGCAAAATCAGACCTACCGCCGCATGAGTGAAGTCTTTACCGAGCAGATTTATCCCCATGAAATGCTGCAAGCATATCTTGCGGAAAGCGGGTTTTCTCTGCTGAATGTGCTTGATGGCGACAGCTTTGACGCGCCCACCGAAACTTCACAACGATTACTATATATTGCTCGAAAGGATACCGAAACATGAATGGCGTATTGAAACGATATCTTTCTGATGATGGTTCTGTAGTCTGTTCTGTGCTCGACGGCACCGCCATGATTGCAGAAATGGAACGCATCCACCAACCCTCGGCGGTGATGACTGCGGCTATGGGCAGACTTTCCATGGCGGCATCGCTGATTGGCTACGGCCTCAAAAGCATGGATGACAGCGTGACGGTGCGTATTGACGGCGGCGGCCCCGGCGGTGCAGTGGTCGCAGTTGCGGATTATCACGGCAATGTAAAATGCTGTGCTGATCACTACATTGTGGAACTTCCCCTGAATGCAGCCGGTAAGCTGGATGTGGCAGGCGCGGTGGGTACCAACGGCACACTGTATGTCATCAAGGATATGGGGCTGAAAGAGCCGTATGTGGGACAGACAGCATTGGTCACCGGCGAGATCGCCGAGGATATTACCGAGTATTTTGCCGTCAGTGAGCAGATTCCCACTGCCTGCGGTCTGGGTGTGCTGGTGGATACCGATCTGACCGTCAAAGCGGCAGGCGGCTATCTGATCCAGTTGCTGCCCTTTGCAGAGGAAAAGTCCATTGCACAGTTGGAGCAGAATCTGGCAGGCATCCAAAGCATCACCGCGTTGCTTTCCCAGGGCTTGGGTGCCGAGGAGATCGCCATGTTGCTGATGCAGGGGCTGAATGCAAATCTGCTGGATGAAAGCACCCCCACATACCAGTGTGATTGCTCGCGGGAGCGCACTGCAAGAATGCTGGCTTCTCTGGATCATGCTGCGCTGCGCGAAATGGCGGATGAAATGCCGGAAATCGAGGTGTGCTGTCATTTTTGCAGCAACAAATATGTGTTTACCCCTGATGAAATCCGTGCAATGTGCCACTCAGAAATAGATGAAGATTGTTAAAATATAGAAATTTATATTTCCTTGAAAAAAGTGCTTGACAAATCCATGTGGTTGTAGTATAATATAAAAGCACTCTCGATGAGAGTGCACAAGCGATGGGAGCATAGCTCAGCTGGGAGAGCATCTGCCTTACAAGCAGAGGGTCACAGG
>JAEDLR010000089.1 GCA_016295145.1 Oscillospiraceae bacterium | reverse complement strand
ACGCGAATATGATGCACCTGCGCAAGGGCAGAGGACGGCCCGTAGATCGTGACAGAGGAAGGATCGCATACAATGGCATCCTGATCCAGCACCACGGTTTCGTCCATAGCAACCAGATTGGGGCAAACCACCTCGCTGACAGGAAATGTCGCGCTTTCGTAGCGATCCATTTTCACATCCATGGTGGTAACGGAAAGTTCATAGTCGTTCAGTTCCGCGCCTTCCACCGTCCTGATGCGAATGGGGCGGCGTTGCGTGCCAACAGTATCGCTGATATTGGTATCGAAATCCACATAGGCAATGATATCGTCACGGGTCAGACCACCGATGGAAGTACGGTCGCCCGAAATGACCACATCCACTGTCTGTGAGCCGCTTTCCGGCGAAAGCACGCTCAATCCGTAGCCTGCCGCAGTAGTATCGGCAATGTCAATCTGCACAGGCACATTGTTGATGTGTACGGAGTAGGACGGATATACGGTTACAGCGATGTAGAACCACAACACCAGTGCCAGCCCAAACGCCAGCAACAGCGGCTTCCAGTTGCTGCGGATATCAGAAAATGTTTTCTTGACACTCTTTTTGACCGATTTCGGAGGAAAATTCATTGCTTACCCTCCTTTTCAGATTGCTTGGATTTGCGGCTGTGCTTGCCCAAAAACGGGATCCCTGCAAGAAAATCCTCCCGCGCCTGTTCCTCCTCAGCAGGAATCAGGGCGTTGCGCAGCAATTGCTGCAGCGAGGGACCATTATAATCTCTGGTGATTTTACCGTTTTCTGCTACCGAAATCTGCCCCGTTTCTTCGGAAACCACAATAATGATGGCATCGGAGTTCTCACTCATGCCGATGGCGGCACGGTGACGGGTACCCAAACGCTTGTCAATGCCCTCATCTTTCTGGGGGCGGGGCAAAAAGCAGGCAGCGGCAACAATCAGACCATCGCGCATGATGACTGCGCCGTCATGCAAGGGCGTTTTGGGATAGAAGATATTGCCGAACAACTGCAAACTGGGCAGCGCATTCAGTACGGTACCGCCGGAAATCTGCTCGCCGAGCTTTGTATTGCGCTCAATGACAATTAACGCACCGGTGTTATTTTTGGCAAGATCGGCAACCGACTCGCAGATAATGGGAATGGCTTTTTCCCAACTGCCGCGGGAGGATTCCGCAAACAGTGAGGTATGAAACGCTGTGTTTCCGAATTTCTCCAACACCCGACGCAACTCCGGCTGAAAAAGAATCACCACTGCCAGCACACCGACGCCCAGCACCTGCTGCGTGATGAAGTGGATGGACTTCAAACCCAGGCCGCTGACGAGGTACACGGCCACCAGCACCAGAATACCCTTCATCAGCTGCACGGCGCGGCTTTCACGAATAAAACGCATCGCCATATAAACAAGGTAAGTCAGCAATGCAATGTCGATGAGGTCGATTGCGTGGACAGACTGCACCACATTGGATATGGAATGAAACACATTCAGGAAAAAGTCTGCCATTGTTTTGAACATATCAGCCATGCGTCTGCTCCTTTCGTTTCTGCAATGCAGTGCTATTTCTTTCTGTACATCGCATTTCTCTTATTATTATAGCATAATCCACAGAGAATTTCAACCGTTTTTTACATTCATTTTGAGGTTTTTGCAGTATTTGCAATACGCTTTCTGCCTATCCCCCAAACATAGAGAAGAGCGTGCCCCGATGTGGACACGCTCTGTATGGATATGCATCAGGACTGCCAACTACGGATGGATTCCAGAACCTTGGCGAGCTTTTCCTCTGCCTTTGCCAGTTTTTCGCGCTCGGCAGCGATCAACTGTGCCGGTGCTTTTTCGCAGAAGCCGGGGTTTTGCAGCTTCTTCTGCACAAACTCGATGTCCTTCCTTGCCTTTGCTTCTTCCTTGGCAAGGCGCGCCAGTTCCTTTTCCACATCCACAAGCTGCTCCATGGGAATAAAGATCCTTGCGCAGTCGGTGACGGCTGTCACAGCGTTCTTCAGGTTGAAGTTCGCACCGAATTCCAGTTCCGATGCGGAAACCAGATTCTCAAAGAACATGGTACAGGAGGCGAACAGATCCACCTCAAGGGTTTCAAAGTATAGCTTCGCCTTCACGGAATTGGGCACATTCAGCTCGGTACGAATGGCGCGCACTGCCTTGATGGCTGCGATCACCTTCTCGAAATCGGCTGCGGTACGGGTAAATGCCAGTGCTTCGTCATATACAGGGAACTGCTCCAGCATAATGACGCTTTCGCCGTCGGTCAGCACCTGCCAGATCTCCTCGGTAATAAACGGCATAAACGGATGCAGCAGCTTCAGCATACCGCGCAGCACATACACCAGCACCTGCTCGGCGTCCGCCTTGCTCTGACCGCCTGCACGCAGACGGGGCTTGGTCAGCTCGATGTACCAGTCGCAGTACACATCCCAGATAAAGTCGTACAGCTTGGTGGAGGCAACGCCCAGTTCAAAATGCTCCAGATTCTCGTTGACATCCTTTGCCAGACGGTTGAACTTCGAGACGATCCACTGGTCCTCCATGCGCAGCTCCGCAGGCAGACCCTTGAAGGTAAAGTTCTCAGGCAGATTCATCATCACGAAACGGGTAGCATTCCACAACTTGTTTGCAAAGTTACGGGCTGCCTTTACCTTATCGTCGGTAAAGCGCATATCATTACCGGGAGAGTTACCCGTTGCCAGCATAAAGCGCAGCGCATCTGCACCGAACTCGTCAATGATCTCCAAGGGGTCAATGCCGTTGCCCAGGGATTTGGACATCTTTCTGCCCTGTGCATCACGGACCAGACCGTGAATCAGCACATTTTTGAACGGCGCAACGCCATCCATATGCTCCATACCGGCAACGATCATACGCGATACCCAGAAGGTGATGATATCATAACCGGTCACCAGCGTATCGGTGGGATAGAAATACCGAAGATCGTCGGTGCGGTCAGGCCACCCCAGTGTGGAAAACGGCCACAGTGCCGAGCTGAACCAAGTATCCAGTGTATCGGGATCCTGACGCATTGCCTTGCCGCACTTCAGGCAGGCAGCACTGCTTTCCTTGGTAACCACCAGTTCGCCGCAATCATCGCAATAAAACGCAGGGATACGGTGACCCCACCACAACTGACGGGAGATACACCAGTCGCGGATATCCTCCATCCAGTTGAAGTAGTTTTTCTCAAAACGCTGGGGCACAAAAGTGACATCGCCGCTACGCACAGCCTCAATCGCAGGCTTTGCCAGTTCTTCCATCTTCACAAACCACTGCAAAGAAACTCTCGGCTCCACGGTAGTGCCGCAACGGTAGCAGGTACCCACATTGTGCTGATGATCCTCCACCTTGATCAGGAAGCCACCTGCCTCCAGATCGGCAACGATCGCCTTTCTTGCCTCAAAACGATCCATACCGGCGTACTTGGGGTAATCCTCAATGATACGCGCGTCCTCGGTCATGACATTGATAACAGGTAAGTTGTGGCGCAGACCCACTTCAAAGTCGTTGGGGTCATGGGCAGGTGTGATCTTCACAACGCCCGTACCAAATTCCATATCCACATACGAATCGCCCACAACGGGGATCTCTCTGCCCACCAACGGCAACGTCAACATTTTGCCGATCAGGTGCTGATACCGCTCATCCTTAGGGTTCACCGCAACGGCAGTATCGCCCAGCAGTGTTTCGGGACGGGTAGTGGCAAGCTCCACATACCCACTGCCATCGGTCAGCGGATAGCGCAGATGCCAAAAATGTCCTGCCTGCTCCTCATACTCCACCTCGGCATTGGAAATAGAGGTCTTGCAGTGCGGGCACCAGTTGATGATACGCTCGCCGCGGTAGATCAAGCCCTTTTCATAATACTTGACGAACACTTCCTTGACCGCCTTGGAACAGCCCTCGTCCATGGTAAAGCGCTCGCGATCCCAATCGCAGGAAGACCCCAGACGCTT
>JAEDLR010000038.1 GCA_016295145.1 Oscillospiraceae bacterium | reverse complement strand
CATAATACTTGACGAACACTTCCTTGACCGCCTTGGAACAGCCTTCGTCCATGGTAAAGCGCTCGCGATCCCAATCGCAGGAAGACCCCAGACGCTTGAGCTGCGAGATGATTCTGCCGCCGTACTGTTTTTTCCAATCCCAAGCGCGCTCCAAAAATCCCTCGCGGCCGATATCCTCCTTGTAGATGCCCTCTTTGCGCATTGCCTCCACAATTTTCGCCTCGGTAGCAATGGATGCGTGGTCGGTACCGGGCAGCCAAAGGGTTGCATAGCCCGACATTCTCTTCCAGCGGATGAGGATATCCTGTAGGGTGTTATCCAGTGCGTGACCCATGTGCAACTGCCCCGTGATATTGGGGGGCGGAATCACGATGGTATAGGGGATCTTACACGCATCTGTTTCTGCATGGAAGCAGTGCTTGTCCATCCACATTTGATAGATGCGGCTTTCAAAGCCTGAGGGGTCATAATTCTTTGCCAGTTCCTTCAAAATGCTCACTCCTTGTTTGTATTCGGCAGCAGAAGCTGCTGTTTTTGGGGGCAGGGCAATAAAAAATCGCCCTGTTGACATAGAAAAACGTTCTATGCTCAGGGCGAATCCTCATATATGAGTATCCGCGGTACCACCTGAATTCGGCTGCCTTGCTGCCACAAAACGCAGTAAGCACACCGCACTTACGGTCACGCACGATGGCTGACCCACTCTATCACGGGAGTACCCGTCGGACACTACACACGCATGACCGCTTTGCATCCGCAGCTCCAAGACGACTTCCGCAGGTTCTTCACGCCGTTTTCCACCAAACAACGGCTCTCTGTGCTTCCGAGATGCTGCGTACTCCTTCTTTTCAATGCCTTTTCATCATTATAGCCGATTTTTCCTCGTTTGTCAAGTTTTTTCCACGGAAATCACCGATTTTTCCTCGTTTGTCCAGTTTTTTCACAGAAATCTTGCAATCACGGCGGATTTATGCTATAATGAGTTCGATATTACACGGAAAGGAACCAAGATCATGCAACATTGGACACGCAACCACACCCTCGATCTGACCCTCTGCGCACTCTGTGCGGCAGCCATTGCCGTCTGCTCGTGGATCACCCTGCCGGCAACGATCCCCTTTACGCTGCAGAGCTTTGCCATATTCTTGATTCTGCTGCTGTTTGAGGGCAAGCGCGCAACGGTATCGGTGACGGTTTATCTGCTGCTGGGTGCTGTCGGGCTGCCCGTTTTTGCAGGAATGAAAGGCGGCATCGGGGTATTGAGCGGCCCCACAGGCGGATTCCTCATAGGATTCCTGGTCATGGCACTGCTGGATTGGGGCATCAGCCTGATCTGCAAAAAACGTTCACTGGTAGTCAAGATCGTTTGCCTTGCCGCTGAGCAAATGGTATGCTATCTCTTTGGCAGCCTGTGGTATTGGCTGTACACCGGTTCTGGCGGACTTGGCACAGCGTTTGCTGTGTGCGTACTCCCCTTTTTGCCGGTGGATTCCCTCAAGCTGTTGCTTGCGACGGCGATCTACCACCCCATACGCAAACGGATTTCTCATATTTAAGCAAAGCAGCAGCGGATCCGCATCCGCTGCTGCTTTTTCAGTTGCCAAACACCCAGGCGTGCAAAATACCGAACCATTCTCTCACCCAGTAGGTGGGCAGCAGATACCAGACAGTATCGGCAGAAACAGCACCGCAACGCATATCATACTGCTTTGCCAGATTTTGCGCGCGGTACTGGTGAAACCCATCAGTGACAAGCATATACTCCCCCTGCAAGCCCTGCTGCTCCAGAATCGCCTTGGAAAACTGTATATTCTCGGCGGTAGAGGTAGAATTTTCCTCGCAGAAAATGCGCTGGGGCACAATACCCATGGCAATGAGCTGCTGCTGCATACACGCCGCCTCAGAAATGGCCTCATCGCTGCCCTGTCCTCCGGAAACGATCACAGGCTGCTCGGGATTTTCACATAAATATGTATACGCCGCGTTAATTCTCTCTTGCAGCATACGGCTGGGGGCTGTGCCGTTGACCTTGCACCCCAATACAATTACCGCAGTGGGGGACGTTTGCGGCTTGCGATTGGCAGCAGAAAGCATCATTCCGGAAAGCACAATGCACAGACCCACACCCATCGCCAGAATCGCGCCGGATATCCAAAGCATCACCTTGCCCATGCGACACCGCCATAGCTTACCAAGCACCCCGTACAACTGCCTGCGAAATATCAGTGCTGCCAACAGCAAACCGCTTACCGTCACGCCGAACACATTCCCGATATTGACAATGCCTGCAAAAATGGGCAGTACAAAGATACACACCCCATACAGAGCGATCAGTATCGGCACTGCCCACAAAATGTTATGTTTATTTCGCTTCATTGGCAAGATACATCTTCAAGGCGGCCGCCAACTGGTCGGGGCAAGAGGTCGCCTTATAACCGCAGCGAATGCCGCTGAGACGCGCAATGACCTCCTCAACAGGCATACCCTTCACCAGAGCCGCCACGCCCTGACTGTTGCCGTGGCAGCCACCGATGATCTGCACCTCGCTGACAATGCCGTCATTGACATCAATTACCATTTTGCGCGCACAAACGCCGCGCGGAACATATTCAAAAGTCATAAGTATCTCCTTTCAGATACGAGCGACACCGTCAGCGATGGCAGCCTCTGCCACAGCCTTTACAACGGCTTCGGATACATTGGGGTCAAAGGGATTGGGAATTACGCAATCGGGGCAAAGTGCATCCTCACTGACGCAGCCTGCAATTGCCAGTGCCGCAGCACGCTTCATGCCCTCGGTGATATCCGATGCACGCACAGAGAGCGCACCCTTAAAAATGCCGGGGAACGCCAGCACATTGTTGATCTGGTTGGAAAAGTCGCTTCTGCCCGTGCCGATGACAAATGCGCCTGCTGCCTTTGCCTCCTCGGGCATGATCTCGGGCACAGGATTTGCCATGGCGAAGATAAAGGGCTTCTCATTCATGGAGCGCACCATATCCTGCGATACAAGATTGGGCTTGGACACACCGATGAACACATCGGCACCCTTCATGGCATCTGCCAGACCGCCATGAAGCTTCTGACGGTTGGTTCGCTGAGAGAGCGAGGTCAACGCCTCGGAGGAGAGTTTATCGCCCTCGCAGATGATGCCCTTGGAGTTGAGCATCAGGATATCCTTCACGCCGAAAGAAAGCAGCATTTCGGCAATGGCAACGCCTGCGGCGCCTGCACCGTTAATGACGATCTTCAAATCAGACATTTGCTTACCTGCAACCTTGCAGGCATTGAGCATGGCGGCAGTGGCAACGATAGCAGTACCGTGCTGGTCATCGTGGAACACGGGAATATCCACCAGTTTTTTCAGTCTGCGCTCGATTTCAAAGCAACGGGGTGCAGAGATATCCTCCAGATTGATGCCGCCAAAGCTGCCTGCGATCAGTTCGACGGTGCGTACAAACTCATCGGGTTCTTTGGAGCTGACGCAGATCGGGAACGCATTGACTCCTGCAAACTCGCGGAACAATGCGCACTTGCCCTCCATAACCGGCATAGCGGCAAGAGGACCGATATCGCCCAGACCCAGTACCGCGGTACCGTCGGTAATGACAGCCACCAGATTGTTTCTTGCGGTAAGATCATAGGAGCGTGCAGGATGCTCCTGAATCTCCAGACAGGGCTTGGCAACACCGGGCGTATAGGCGATCGAAAGTGCTTCTTTATCGCGAATGGAAACCTTGGAGTTGATCTCCAGCTTACCGCCCCATTCCTCGTGTGCTTTCAGTGCTTTTTCCATAATATCCATGTGATTGCATTCCTTTCGGTTTGATATGTCATCGCTCGCTGCTGCCAAGCAGACGGGCAAATTCTTCCTTAGTGGTCAGATTGGAGCCGATATGCGACGGCTTTTGATTATACAGCCCGTGAAAATCCGAGCCGCCCGTCACGATCAAACCATGCCGTTTTGCGATCTCCCGCAGCATGGCACGGTCGGCTTCTCCTGCGGAATAATGATCCACCTCTACGCCGTCAATTTTCCCCTCTGCCGCGAGTTCCTCCAACAGTTCGATGTTATCGTAAAGCACGGGATGCGCCATGACCGCAACACCGTGGGATGCATGAATCAGGTTTATGACATGCATGACATCGGGGTAGGCGCGGTTGACGATGCAGCTGCCGGTTTTCGGGTGAAACAACTGTGTATCCAGTTCTCCGTAGAATTCCAATGCATAGCCGTAGTCAATCAGCGCGTGCATGATATGCACCTTGTAGACCGTTTCACAGCCCTTACAATAGCGCAGAATGCTTTCAGAGGGAACGGGAAATATGGCTTGAACCTTTTCGATCATCTCCATCCCGACCTGGCGGCGTATCTCACGGGATTTCAGGCAAAGCATCTCCAAACGGTCAGGCTTCTGGGGCAAATAACACAGGATATGCACCTTGGTCTGGCGTTTGGTATCCCAGGCAGTCATTTCCACGCCCTGAATGATGCGCACACCCAATTTTTCACCCAGAAATTTTGCGCGCGAATAGCCAGAAAGCGTATCATGATCGGTGATAGAAAGCGTCGTGATACCGGTTGCGGCAGCCTGCCGAATGATTTCCTCAACGCCCAGAGAGCCATCCGAAAGGGTACTGTGACAATGCAGATCAATCATAGTCATGCTCCGATCCTGCGCAAGGCAGATTAGTGTGGTCGGCGGTTCTGTTCGCCGGCTCAGGTAGTGAATAGAGCGACGCTATACATATTGTATCACATTTCTCCGAAAAAATCAAGTACCACCTTTTAGGAAAGACTTTGGTTTCCATCCCCCTGCCAAAGCTTCTGTAATGGGGCGATTTCAAAAAAGACTTGCAATTCACTGCGGAATGTTGTATAATGATACCGTATGCATGGTATCATGCAAGAAAGGAAGATGAATCTATGGACGAACTGATTCTTCGGCAGTTACAAACCACCGCCTGCCGTGTGCGTATGGGCATCATCGAAGGTGTCTATCACGCAAAATCAGGTCATCCGGGCGGCTCTCTCTCGATTGCCGACACGCTGACCTACCTCTATTCTATCATGTATGTGGACCCACAGAATCCCGATATGCCCAACCGTGACCGTCTGGTGCTCTCTAAGGGGCACACAGCACCTGCACTCTATTCGATTCTTGCAGAGCGCGGCTTTTTCCCGAAAGAGGAACTGAAATCCCTGCGTCACATCGGCGCACTGCTGCAAGGTCACCCCTGCATTCACATTCCCGGCGTAGATATGAGCTCCGGCTCACTGGGTCAGGGCATCTCCGCAGCTTGCGGCATGGCACTTTCGGGCAAACACCGCGGCGAAAACTACCATGTTTATACAATCCTTGGTGATGGTGAGATCGAGGAGGGGCAGGTGTGGGAAGCAGCCATGTTTGCTGCCCATTACGGCTTGGACAATCTCACCGCGATTGTGGATAACAACGGTTTGCAGATCGACGGCAAAATCACCGAAGTCTGCTCCCCCGAACCCATTACCGATAAGTTTGCTGCCTTCGGCTGGCGTGTCATTACCATGAACGCACATGATTTCAACGATATCGAACGCGCATTTCACGAAGCAGAAAGTGTAACAGGACAGCCTGTTGCAATCATTCAGCGCAGCACAAAGGGCAAGGGTGTTTCCTTTATGGAGAATCAGGTCGGCTGGCACGGTGCAGCACCCAATCAGGAGCAGTACGAGCAGGCAATGGCTGAGCTGACCGCCGAACTGAACAGATTGGAGGCGCAGGCATGAGCGATGTCATCAAGAAGGCAACCCGTGAAAGCTATGGCGAGGCTCTGGTTGCACTGGGCGAAAAATATGAGAATCTGGTCGTGCTGGATGCCGACCTTGCTGCCGCTACCAAAACCGGTATGTTCCGCAAGGTGTTCCCCGACCGTTTTTATGATTGCGGTATCGCAGAAGCCAACATGATGGGCGTTGCGGCAGGTCTTGCCACCACGGGTATGATTCCCTTTGCGTCCTCCTTTGCCATGTTTGCCGCAGGTCGTGCATTTGAAATCGTACGCAACAGCATCGGCTACCCCCATCTCAATGTAAAAATCGGTGCCACCCATGCAGGTATCTCTGTGGGTGAGGATGGAGCGACCCATCAGTGCTGTGAGGACATCGCCCTGATGCGCACCATTCCCGGCATGGTGATTCTGAATCCTGCGGATGATGTGGAAGCAAAGGCAGCCGTTGAAGCAGCCATTTTACATGAAGGCCCGGTGTACTGCCGCTTTGGCAGACTTGCCGTGCCCGTTATCAACAATCATCCCGACTACCGCTTTGAAATCGGCAAGGGCATTACACTGCGCAATGGCAATGACATTACGCTGGTGGCGACGGGCTTGATGGTCAACGAGGCATTGCAGGCTGCCGATATGCTTGCTGCAAAGGGTATCTCTGCACGGGTCATCAATATTCACACCATTAAACCACTGGATACCGAACTGATTACTGCCGCTGCAAAGGAAACAGGCTGCATCGTGACCTGCGAGGAGCATAGCATCATTGGCGGTTTGGGTTCTGCCGTTGCAGAGTGCACCGCCGAGCATTGCCCTGTGCCCGTCTATCGCGTGGGCGTAAACGATACTTTCGGTCATTCCGGCCCTGCGGTAGAGTTGCTGAAAGAATTCGGTCTGTGTGCCGATAATATCGCAGCAGTTGCCGCCGATGCCTTCTCCAGAAAGTAAACGCATTAGGGATGTAATGTTGTAGATTGATATTGGGGCGCTGCCCCAAACCCCGCCAAAGGGATATTAGCCCTTTGGAAACCCACACCAAAAAGCGGTACTCCCTCTGAACGAGGGGGTACCGCTTTTTAAAATGCAGGAGGTCTGGAGGAATGCTATTCCTCCGGCAGGGGCATGGGGACAGAGTCCCCATATAAACCCACAATACTACACGCCTGATATGCTTACTCGCTGCGGAGTGCAATGACGGGATCTTGCTTTGCGGCAAGGCGAGAGGGCACAAGGCCTGCGATCAGCGTAAGAATGACACTGATTGCGATCAAGATCAGGGCATAGACAGGGCGGAGGAATGCGACATTCGGTACACCCGACACTGCCTCAATAATAATATTGATAGGAATATCCAGCAGCATTGTGATGACCACACCGATCAGACCGGAAACCAGACCCACAAGGAAGGTTTCTGCATTGAACACGCGGCTGACATCCTTTTTGGAAGCACCGATGGAACGCAGGATACCGATCTCTTTGGTACGCTCCAGCACGGAAATATAGGTGATGATGCCGATCATGATGGAAGAAACCACCAGCGAAATGGACACAAAGCCGATCAGCACATAGGAAATCATATTGATGATGGAAGTCACGGAAGAAAGCATTATGCCGATATAATCGGTGTATTCGATCACGCCGTCCTCATTGCCGCTATCACGCTGCTGTTGGTTGTAATCCTCCAAAAATGCCTCGAATGCTTCTTTGGATTCAAAGCTGTCAGAGTAGATCAGAATCGCATTGGGGTGTTCCGGATCATGAACGCCCAGTACGCTGAGGTTGCCCTCATAGGTATTATCGGTAGAGGCGTTGAGTACCTGCTCTTTGAAAATGGTAATCAGCGTTTCTTCATCCATGGAAGCAAGCATTTGTTTAATGCTTTCTGCGCCATTGCCGGGATCCATCGCGGCGGTCAGCGCTGCCAGTTCTTTCTCGGACATACTGGCGATCTTTGCACGAATCTGGTCAGCAGTGAGGCCTGCCATAACCACCTGCTGATAGGTAGCCAGAAGTTCTTCATCGGAGAGTGCGTCTACCATTGCAGGATCCGGGGCAGCACCCGTGCCTGCGGCAATCGCCTGTGCCAGAGCAGCCTTGCCTTGTTCGGTCTGTGCAAACAGCTTTGCATCCGATACCGTAATGCCTGCTACCATTTGGGGTGCAAGAGCGGTCACCAGTTCCTCATCGCTCATGGAGTTGATGGCTTTCAGCACATCCTCGGTGGAAAACGAATTGCCGAACATAGAACCGAACATCATCTGCATTTGCTGCAATTCTGCCTCGCTCATGCCATCAATGTAATCGTAGACATCCTCGATGGTAACGTCCTCGTCTGGATCTTCAAAGGCATAGCCCGTGAAAACATCGGTTTCGGGGTCTGCCTTCTGCGCTTTTACGATCTCGGTCTGATTGATCTCCTGGATCAGGTACTCTGTCAGTTCCTTGGTGTAGCAGATGGTACCGGGAGTCAGTGCGGCAGCAGCAGAGCCTTCCTTGGCACGCACAATACCGCTGATTTTCAGCTCCACACCGTTTTCAATGGCCTCGCGCATAAAGTCATCATGTTTGCTGCGGTCAACCCAGCACTCAGATTTTTCATCATACTCGTAAATATCGGTGTTCAGAATCAACTTGAAGCGCAGATTATGCAGCTCATCGAAATCAAAGCTGTCAGCAAGGGATTCCAACGTACCACCACTCATGATGGTTTCAAACATCTTTGGGATCTCGTCTGCATCACGCAAGCCCAGACCGTACATGGTCAAGTCCGTAATCTCGTTGCGGTCATCCACCACCAGAATCACTTCCCGAAAATTCTGGGGCCAACTGCCCGAAATCAGGTCATACTGCGATTCCAACAGTTCGGTGTCGCTGTACATCGTCGTCCACACATCCATACTGGAGGTACTCATACTCAGCATGGTGGCGTAGCCGGATGCTGCGCTGCTCATATCATACCCCAGCATCTTGTAGTAGGCATCGACCATGGGGTTGGGGTTCACCGCAGTGATGTCGTCTGCGGTATCTGCCAGATAAATCTGCGGCGTGATGGTGTAGGAATACTCGATATGCTGATTCTCCAGCTCATCGGCGTGTTCCTCCAGATACTTTTTGAGGGCAGCCATATCGTTTTCCTGCACCTCAGCAACCATCGCATTGAGCATGGAACTTGCGGTATCGCTGATGTAGACCTTATCCATATCGTGGTCATTCTCGGCAGGGGCTGTATTTGCAATGGATTCCATCAGCCCCGAAAGATCGGCAGTCTGTTCCTGAATGGTCAGCGGATAAGAGGAAAGTGCATTTTCCTGCACGGTATTGATGTAGCTCTGGAAACCATCGGAGAGTGAAAGAATCAGCGCGATGCCGATGATACCGATGCTGCCTGCAAAGGAGGTCAGCAAAGTACGCGCCTTTTTCGTCATCAGATTGTTCAGCGAAAGGGAAGTGGCAGTGGCAAAGTTCATGGAGGTGTGCTTTTTCTTACTCTTTTCCTTGGCATCGGCTTTCTTCTGGGGCTCCCCCTCATAGGGATTGCTGTCGTCGATGATCTTACCGTCCCTGAGACGGACGATACGGGTCGCATATTCCTCTGCAAGCTCGGGATTATGCGTTACCATCAGCACCAGTCTGTCCTTAGAGATTTCTTTGAGCAGTTCCATGATCTGCACACTGGTTTCGGTATCCAACGCACCGGTAGGCTCATCGGCAAGCAGAATCTCAGGATTGTTAATGAGCGCACGGGCGATCGCCACACGCTGCATCTGACCGCCTGACATCTGGTTAGGCTTTTTGTGAAGCTGGTCACCCAAGCCCACCTTTTCCAGCATCGCCTTAGCGCGCTCACGGCGTTCTGCCTTGGAAACGCCCGAAAGGGTCAGCGCCAGTTCCACATTGGCAAGCACAGTCTGGTGGGGAATGAGGTTGTAGGTCTGGAACACAAAGCCGATGGTATGATTGCGGTAATCGTCCCAGTCACGGTCGGAGTACTCCTTGGTGGAAACACCCTGAATGATCAGGTCGCCGGTTGTGTAACGATCCAGACCGCCGATGATATTCAACAATGTGGTTTTGCCGCAGCCGGAGGCGCCCAGCACGGCAACAAACTCGTTTTTGCGAAATGCGACATCAATTCCCTTGAGTGCCTGCACCTTCGAATCGCCCGAAAGATAGTTCTTGGTAATTCCGTTGAGCTTGAGCAAATAAAACACAACCTTTCCAATCATTGCAGTGTCGGTTTCTGCCGCACTGCCTGTATATGATAGCATAATTGCTTTGCAAACAGCAACTCCGTTGACGGCGGGCGTCAGCCGTTTTTCAAAGAAAACTGCCTGTTTTCTCCCGATTGCGCTCCCCTGCTTGATTTTTCATGCCCCTTTGACTTTGCGTACAAATTCGCGCAACCAGCACGAAAACACACGTTGCCAAAAGGAAAACCATCTGCAAAAACAAGCCGATGACGCAAATCCCATTTTCAGCCATATTCGATTATGCTACTATGCTACGGAGATACTATATCACCGATGTGTGTTCATTTTGTGAAGCCACTGGAAAAACCCCGAATTGCAGCAAAAATATCCCATCGCGCCATGCTTTTTGGTGATTTTTCCCGAAAGCATCATCTCCGCGGGTGAAAAAACACGCCCCGTTCCCTTGCAATCCACCGCGCAGTGTGCTATAATACCATAGTAACTCAGTAAGGAGATGAAATTCCATGAGCCGATTACCGTGTGTCGCCTGTATCAACGACCTTTCGGGCTACGGACGCTGTTCGCTGACCACCGCGCTGCCTGTGCTTTCCGTGTTGGGTGTACAAGCCTGCCCTGTACCCACTGCTGTGCTTTCCAAGCATACGGGCCTTGCAGGCTATGCCTTTACCGATCTGACGGATTTCCTGCCTGCCTATCTGCAAAGCTGGCACGATCTGCAATTTGATATGATCTACAGCGGCTTTTTAGGCGCAGAGGGGCAAATGAATACCGTACGCGATTTCTTCATCACACAAAAAAAGCAGAATCCCCACTGCACTGTTTTGCTGGATACGGTCATGGGCGATAACGGCAAGCTCTATGATACATACACCCCTGCCCTCTGCCGCGCCATGCGCACACTGGTATCCTATGCGGATATCATTACCCCCAATGTCACCGAGGCTTGTCTGCTGACCGATACGCCCTATCACGGCGAAACCCTGCACACCACTGAAGCGGTCACACTGGCAGAGCAACTTGCTGCACTGGGCAGCAAAGCGGTGGTCATCACGGGCATTGTCCGCGAAGATATCATCTGCAACATGACCTACATCGGCGGCGAGTACACCTTTGATGCCGTCCACCGCACCAAATGTCTGTTTTCGGGCACGGGTGATCTGTTCGCTTCCGTGCTGTGTGCTGCCCTGGCAAGAGGCTGTGCCCTCCCCGATGCAGTCAATACCGCCGGCAAATTTCTCTCGGCGGTGACGCAGTATACCAAGCAGCAGGGCGCACCTGCAGAAGAGGGTCTTCGCTTTGAGCCACTGCTGCGCACACTGGAAGATTACCTGTGACCCCATCGCAATACAAAAATGCCTCCTCAATCCCTTTGGGAATGGGGAGGCATCCGCATTTTCTGCCCTGTGCTCACCTGTCGGCATGATATCACGCAACGCCACAAAGCGTCAGCAGCGCATTGGCAGCCATACAAAGCATCACACCAATGGCAAGGGGCAATATCCACGCCACCAGCGTACAGCGCAGACTTCGGGTCTCTTTTTGGACGGTCAGCAATGTGGTTGCACAGGGTGCGTGAAACATCATGAAAATCAGAAAGCAAACCGCCGTGATGCGATCCCAGCCGCAGGCGGTCAACAGGCTGTGCAGACTTTGCGCCGAGTTGTAATCGAGCAGGTGTGCAGCACCGGTGTAGCCCGTCATGGCAATGGGCAAGATGATCTCATTGGCAGGTAGCCCCAGCACAAAGGCAAGCAGCAGTGTACCATCCAGACCCATCACATTCCCCAGCGGAGCCAGCATCTCTGCGCCGTATTGCAGCAAAGACTGCCCTTGCAGACGACAATTGGCAAGCACCCATATCAGCAGATTGACCGGGGCTGCCACAACCACCGCGCGCACCAGAACCTTTGCGGTGCGTTCGATGAGAGAGCGCACCAGAATCTTGCCAAGCTGCGGTCGGCGATAGGGCGGCAGCTCCAGCACAAAGGAGGACGGCTGCCCTTTGAGTACCGTGCGGCTCAGCAGATACGATACGCCCATCGTTGCTGCAATGCTGCCGATGACCAGTGCAGTGACAATGGCTGTGGCTTGCAGACTGCCCCCAAAACCCACGCCGCAGAACATCGCGGCAATTGCCAGCAGCGACGGAAATCCGTGCAGTATGGGAAACATTACTGCCGTAGCGTCAGTTGCAGCACAGTACCGTCCCATGTGGCGGATTCAGTCAACAGGCCCACGATACTTTGCCGCAGCGCCATGGGCATCTGCGCAGAAACCGACAAATCACCGTGGCGGATACATTGCTCCCATACAGCGGCATCGGCAGCGATCCCTGCACAATTGGGGCAATCGCAACGCTTCTCGCGATTTTTTGCACGGCATATGTAATCAAATTGCCCTTCTCTGCCGCTGCGGCGCTTGCATTCCATCACATCGCCGCAGATACCGCAACGCAGCAACTGAGAAAGCATTCCCACAGGGACGCGCCCACGCTGACCAATGGGGCGGGGATTCCGAATCTGCCGCAACCTTGCCCACGATTTGCCATCGCACACTGCAGGATGCTCTCCCATGGCGGCAAGCATCACGGCATGATCTTGTTTTTGAT
Source organism: Oscillospiraceae bacterium (assembly GCA_016295145.1). GTDB lineage: Bacteria > Bacillota > Clostridia > Oscillospirales > Ruminococcaceae > Firm-04. The sequence goes on along the minus strand of JAEDLR010000038.1, from coordinate 7,952 downwards.
TCGGCCGCTTACCGTAGGGCATGACAGCGGCAGAACACGCTGCTTTGGGCGAAAACAAAACGGTATAGCCATCCTGCGCCAGCAATCGGGCGGTGGTGGCATCAGCGGCAAAATATACCGGATTCCCAAGCATCTGCCGCAAACGGCGCATGGTGATACCGTACCGCAAACCGGCAGAAAGTGTTCCGGTTTGCAGCACCGCCTGAAAGATCTCACACAGCTGCGGAAAAGTAGCAGCATCGGGTACAAGCACTGTCCGCGGAAAGGGCGGCAATGAACGTTGCAGCAGATATCCAAAGGGCGGTTTACCCCCAAGCCAACGGCCATCTTCCGCAAGGGTATACATATTATCGCGCACGCGCTCGGCAATGGTTTCACGCTCCAGTTGCGCAAATACCGAGGCAATGTACAGCATGGCTCTGCCCATGGGTTTTTCGGTGTCAAAGGCTTCGGCTGCGCAGAGAAAACTCACATGGCAACGGGCAAATTCCTCCATGAGAGTGGTAAAATCGGCAATATTGCGGCTGATTCTGTCCAGACGGTAACAGACCACGCAGTGAATATGCCCTGCGCGAACATCACGGAGCAATTGCTGCATTGCCGGTCGGGCAAGTCCTGCCCCCGAAAAGCCTTCATCACGGTAAACCAGGGCGTTGCGTGCCTCATCCGGTGCGCGATGGGCGGCAAGATAGGCGCGGCAATGCTCCAGTTGGCTTTGGATGGATTCGCCCTGCATGGTGTTGACCGACTTCCGGCAGTAGATCGCTGCAAACATGATGACCTCCTTGCGTTCGCAGTTTTGCGAGAGATGCCTTCCCTATGCCCCCACTGATTGAGATATGATGCATACAGCATTTCATGATCGCCTACCATGAAAATGCTGCCACTATGAACGTTTCGCGCAGGGGAACATGGAACAGGGGTTGCTTGTGCCGCAAGCCTCTTTAAACGGTTGCGGCAACACCACACAAAGCCCCTCTGCTACGCGATGCAGAAGGGCTTTGTAGATCGACTGATACGGAGCATAACCCCGTCTGAATTGCATAAACTGTATCAGGCTTTGCTATTCCATTGTATCACCGCAGGAGGTGCGATTATGCCAAATCCAACAAAGATTACCGTTACCGTCCGGCAAGGCACGGAAACCTACAGCCGTGCCGCTTTACAGGCACTGTGCAGCACCGCTTACGCCTCTGACCGGCGGCAAACCAACAACCCGAATGCCAACTGCACGGTCAGTGCAGGCACCGAAAGCAGCTTTGCACGATCCTCCACAGAAGTTTTGCGCGCATAAGGTGTCATATCAAACAGTGCCGCCAGATCCTCGCCGCCAACCGTAATTACGGTTTCAATTCGCTGCACATCACAAAGGGTGAATCCATCCGGTGCAGCAATCACAGGCCGATTCTCATAGGGCTTTTCATACACTGCCTGTTTCAGCTCCCACAGATGTTTTTCCAATGGAACTGCACGGATGAGCACACCGTCTTTTTTCATCACTCGGGCAAATTCCGAAGCCTCACAGGGTGCAAAGAAATTCAGCAGCACATCCACCGATCGGTTTGTTAAGGGTAGATGGTTGATGCTTGCCACCGCCCAATGATGCGGGCAGGATAACGTATCGGCGGCACGCTTTGCAGCATATTGCAGCGCACTGGGAGAAATATCCACACCCACCAGAATGGGCGGTTTTCCGGCATCGCAAAGCCCCTGCGCAAGCTTGCGTGAGTACCATCCCTCGCCGCAGCCCACATCCAACAGCAGGAGCGGTTCGGCAGCAGATTCTTGCAGCAGGATCTGGCGGGCTGCCTGTAACAGCGGCAGATAATAGTCTTTTTCCAGAAAAAAACGCCGCGCCGAGACCATATTGGGATCATCACCGCGCAGACGGTGGCTTTGCCGCAAGAGCAGATTCACATAGCCGGCACGGGCACGATCAAAGCTATGACGATTTGCACAGCAATAGCGTTTTGGCTCCTGCAAAAGCGGCGCACCACATACGGGGCACTGCAGCACGGCAGCAGAATATACGGCATCACACATAGGCTTTATCCACCTTAATGACGGCGCGGCAATGGGGAAATTGTTCGACAATGGCTTGTTCAATGGCAGATTTCAACTGGGCATCCTTCATGGGAAAAGCAAAGGGCACGCAGACATCAAAAATGAGATTGGTATGCGTGGGACCTTCCACCATGCGAAAATCATGCATGGTAATATCACTGTGCAGCGTTTTGATAACCTTTGCAACGGCAATGCGCATGGAAGCAATTGCCTTGTCATCCACTGCAATGGGATCCATATGAATCACAGCTTCGCAGGCAAAATGCGCAGAAAGTGCACGCTCCACATTGTCGATCATATCATGCAGCAAAAAAATATCTCCGTTGGCAGGCACTTCCGCGTGCAGCGAGATCATCATACGACCGGGGCCGTAGTTGTGGATCACCAGATCATGCACGCCCACGATCATCTCATTGGACAAGACCATGCGGTGAATCTCCTCCACCAGTTCCTTGGAAGGCGGTTGCCCAAGCAGCGGAGAAATGGTATCCTTGGCAGAGGTAAAGCCTGCCCGCAGAATCAACAGCGATACCAGAATACCGCAGATGCCGTCAATGTTCCAGCCAAGCGTTGCGGAGAGAACCGTACTGACGATGACCACAGAGGTAGAAATCGCGTCGCTGATGGAATCCATGGCGGTTGCCTGCATGGCAGCGGAGTCGATTTTCTTGCCGATACTGCGATGGTAGAAGAACATATATAGCTTAATTGGCACAGAGATACAAAGCAAAATCATGGTAGGCACAGAAAGCACCACAGCCACGGGTGCAAACAAGGATTTGACAGAGGATGTCAACAACTCCACACCCATATAGAGGATCAGCACCGAAACCGCCAGACCGGCGAGATATTCCATTCTGCCGTGCCCGAAAGGATGTTCGGGATCGGGTGCTTTGCCGCCCAGCCAGAAGCCAAGCAGCGTAATCAAAGAAGAAGCAGCATCCGAGAGATTATTGACGGCATCGGCAATCACAGCCACAGAACCGCTGAAGATACCTGCAATCATTTTCACGGCAGTCAGCAGGAGATTGAATACGATACCCACCACGGAGCAGAGCATACCGTAGCCCTTGCGTACCTGTAAGTCTCGGTAATCCGTATGATTCTTGATGCAGAGTTTTGCAAGTATTCCGACCATGCAAATCATCCTTTCGATTTTGAATGTTTCCCAGGCAACACGGGAATCTGCCGTTACAGGGAACAAAACTGTTGGTGAGAATCGCGATCAGTCGCTCTCTGGGGCTCGCAATAATGCGGCACTCCGTAACGCCCACCGCATTGCAGCCGAATCCCATCGCCATCGTAAGGGATTGCTTGCCGCAGGCATGACATTTTGCAAAGGCGGCATCCGCATTGAACGCAATGCGGGGCAACAGGCCGCTGTCTTCCAGCAGAGTAAACAGCGGAAAGAAAATTGCCATAGGCGGCAACATAACGGACACCACACGGCAGGTTCCGCGCAATGCACCGTCAATCAAAGCACCGCTGAACCAATCTGGCAGCGCACAGCGTGCTGCCAGTGCCGAAAGCCCATTGCAGCCATGCTCCAGCGCATCAAACAGCAATGCAGAAGGCACATTTGCCGCCGAGGTTGTCAGCCAGAACACCACAAACAGCAATGCTGCCATGATGCCCCAGCCGTAACGTTTGCTTGTCACAACACGATCCACACGATATTCTCTTTGCTTGGCTTTGGGCGATTGCGTGACGATCTTTGCACATATCCCAGATGCGCGCAAAATCACGGTAGCAGCCACAAGTTTTTCATACTGTTTTGCAGTTGTTTTGCCTTCATGCAGCAAGGTTCTTCCCTGGTGGATGCCATCCTCCACGGTGTGCATTTTCTCTGCATCCGTCCACGGAGGCATTTGCGCATCGGGCATGAGCATATGCACGGCAAGCCACCTTGAAAGATATCGACGTTCAGGGGGCAGGGCGGCGGCAAGGGGTGCGATTGCCTTGGCAATCGCACGCTCCGCTATCTGCGGATAGCGGATCTCCGTGCCGCAGGCACGGAGCCTTGCCGCCTGCCCCATAACCGCGTCCATCAACGGTACCAGCGAGCGTTTTTGCCTTGCCGTTACCGCAACCACAGGAATCCCAAGCATCTGCGAAAGCCGCTTTGTGTCAATCTCAATGCCCTGCTGCTTTGCCGCATCCATACAATTGATGCATAAAACCACCTTGTTGGTCATCTCTGTAATCTGCAGTGCCAGAATCAAACCACGCTCCAGCCTGGTTGCATCGCACACACAGAGGACACAGTCGTAATCCGCATTGCAGAGCGTATCTCTTGCAGCACGCTCCTCTGCCGTATCAGAAAGCAGCGAATAGGTCCCGGGCGTATCCAGCAGCGTAACCGCTCTCCCCTGATATGTAAAATGTCCCATCGCGCTTTCCACCGTTTTGCCGCACCAGTTGCCGGTATGCTGCCGCATACCCGTCAATGCGTTGAATACCGTGCTTTTCCCCACATTGGGATTCCCTGCAAGCACCACCGTGATACCCTCTTCAGAAGACGGCACCGCTTTTTTCTTCAAATGGATCCGCTCGCAATCGCTGCGGCGCAGTGCCAGTGTTGCACTGCGCACACGGTATGCCCCCGGCTCCCCACAGGGAGCGCGCATCACACACTCGATCTCCGTCCCCTCGATCAGCCCAAACGCTGCCAGCCGCCGCTGCATTGCCTCGGAAAGCTCTATTTGCGATATGATACCACTTTCGCCGATATCAAGCGCCACCAAAGAGGAAAGCTCCTCCATAATTTCCTCCTTTCATTGCACACAAACGGTCACAGCATCGCCCATGACCGTCTGATTTAGCATATGCGCTGAGCAAAAAAAGAGTTCATAATAAAGAAGCTTTCCTATTCGCGTTACATTCGGTTCTTGTAATCCGAGAATGAGAAACTGTGCAGCACCGTGCAACTGCCGTCGGGTTCTTTGACTGCCACGCAGGGCAGCGGCATACCCGTATACATCACCGCTTTGGTAATGGTATTGATCGCCATATCCTCAAACACAAGCTGCGAGCCGATCTGTAACGGATGATCGAAGCAATAATCGCCGAACACATCCTCAGGCAGACAGCTTCTCCCTGCAATGCGGATCAGATACCGGCCCTTGTCCTCCGCCACAGCCTGCTGCAATGGCGGATGATACCCAAGCTCCGTCACATCGGGGGTATGGCACACTGCGGAAGCATCCAAAATAGCAACGGGAAGGCCGTTTTCCACAATATCCAGCACTGTGGTAACAAAAAGTCCTGCCTTCCACGCAATCGCCTCACCGGGCTCCAAATACACGGTCAGACCGTACTCCTGCAAACGGTGTACACATTTTTCCAAGCGGTCAATATCATATTCGGGACGCGTCAGAGCATGACCGCCGCCCAGATTGATCCACTCCAGAGAGGGCAACAGCCCTGCATACTGTCGGATGACCACATCCACCAACTGCTCCAGCGCGTCACTGTTCTGCTCATAAAGCGCATGGACATGCAGTCCCGAAATCAGCCTGCGATCCTCACGGGGAAACTGCGCCAGGGTTGCACCAAATCTGGAATGGGGCGCACAAGGGTCATAATCCGAAAACCGCTGCAACGGCAATTCGGGATTGACACGCAAACCCACCTTACAACCTGCCGCCACTGCCTGTCCGCCAAAGCGATGCAACTGCCGCGGTGAATTGAATGTAATATGATCGCATATCTTGCAGAGATTCTCCATCTCCTCCGGTCGATATACCGTGCTGCACACATGATTCTCACCGTGAAAATACAGATGCCCGAGCTGTGCTTCATACTCCCCTGTGGCTGCGGTACCATCCAGATACCGCGACATCATCGAGTAAAAGGGATAACAGGCAAACGCCTTCTGCGAAAACAGAATTTTACACCCCACACGCTGACGGATTCCGTCCAGTATGGCGAGATTTTCTTTCAGTCGCGTGCGGTCAATCAGATAACATGGTGTTGGCACTTGCAGTTCCGACAAAGCGTATCCCTCCGTTTCATTTTTCGTCTGTCGCCTCTAAGGCAGTGTCACGAAAACCACATATGTTCCACAAAAATCTTCACACCGATGCCGACAAGGATCACCCCACCGAGGATCTGTGCCTTATTATTCAGCAACTTGCCAAAGCGTTTGCCAAGCAGCACGCCAACACAACTCAGCACCCATGTGATACCGCAAATGAGTGCTGCTGCCGGTACGATGTTCACATCGGGCAAGGCAGCAAAGCTTACACCCACCGCCATCGCATCAATACTGGTGGCAACACCCTGCAGCAGCAATAATCTGGCCGTCATTCTGCCGCTTTCGGCGTCCTCATCCTCATCGGGGTGCAGTGCCTCCCAGAGCATTTTACCGCCGATGAACCCCAGCAGAACCAGTGCAATGTAGTGGTCAAAGGCAGATATGATCCCTGAGAAAAATGTACCGAGAAAATACCCCAACACAGGCATGACCCCCTGCATGATGCCAAAACAGGCACCGATGGCGATTGTCCACCCCTTGCGTATGTTCCGATAGCACATACCATTGGTCATAGAAACGGCGCAGGCATCCATGGAAAGTCCGAAGGCTAGCATACAAAGCTCAATAATACCCATAATTGCTCCCATCTGCAAGAAATGATACTCCTTGCATTATAACATATCTGGCAGGATTTGTAAAGCATTTTTCTAACAGGTAACCAAAAGAGCCGAACCTATTCGTCCGGCTCTTGACATTCGATTTCCTGCAGGATGAGATAATTCTCATGATACGGCAGCAAGAGAGTTGGGTCAGCCGCCAGTTCCTCTGCAATGCGCGCGGCAAGCCCCTTTTGCAGCAGCGATCTCACGGCATCGGCTTGGGCTTCTGGCAAGCCCGCACAGCCGCGGTATATGGTCAGATACCGTTTGCCTTCCTTTTGCATCACGCGCACAGGCCACAGACTGCAAGCAAAGGGCTTTTCCTCCAAAGGCAATGTACAGCCGCTGTTTGCATCCAGAAAAGGACAGGGCTGCGCCTCCCCCGCTGCGTCATAGTGCAGCGCAACGGAAAAGCGTTTGCCATCGGCAGTGGGTATGATATCATAGGCGGCTGCTTGCAAACGGTCGCGCGATTTCATATTAAAGCTGGGCAGCTCCCATGCGCTTTGCGGCAAAAACACACAGCAGTTGCGGCATTTTGCACAAGTGCTTGCGGAAAGAATCTCCTTGAGCATGGCTTACGCCCTCCATTCTGCGGTGAATTTCTGACGAATCAATGTGGGATAATAGGAAGCCTTCGCAGCACGCATTCCCTCTTCGCCCAGATCCTCCTCACGGTTAAGGTAGGTGGCTTGGGGCAGACATTTTGCCATTTCGTTTGCCACAACAGGCCACGCGTGGGGTTGGGAGGGGATCACCTTTTCAAAATGCACATCGTACACATCCTTTGCAATGCAGGATACCATCGTCATGCCCACAGGCTTGCCCCCCGCATACAGCAGCAGGCCCTGCAATTGCAGCGTCTCCATATGTGTTGCCGCCTCACAGATGCAGGAAAACTCCCCCTGCAAAGCAGGCAACGCAGGATTCTCTCTGGTCATCAACCACTGCTTGGCTACGGCTACGGCAAGATCGGCATTTGCCGGAATCAGCGGCTGAATCTCTGCATCGGGATTCTGCCGCCAGAATTGTGCGATATGATTGCGCTTTTTGTGATACCGGCTGCCGCGCAGTGCCGCGATATCCTCCCGCAAATACAGATACTCATCATACCCTTCCGCTGCAGTGAACACAAACTGCCGCGGAAATACTGCCCCCAGTCGCTTGCACATCTCCTCGGTGAGCAAAGCCATGCGAAAGGGCTGACCGTGGGTATCAGCATCGGCTTTCAGGCGCAAGACAGCAGCCTGTAA
>JAEDLR010000037.1 GCA_016295145.1 Oscillospiraceae bacterium | reverse complement strand
TTTTGTTGTGGAAACTGATTGTGTGTTGCTCATCCTTGCAACATGGTATTGGTGTGGGTGCAGTTTTTGTTGGGGTAGTTTTTTCTATCATAAAAGTTTCGCTCAAGCCTTTTCAAAGGCTTGCAGGGTCAAGGGACGGCGTCCCTTGCCGCACTCCGAGGGGGGAGGAGGAAGGCAACCAGAACCGGAATAATATGTAAACCTAGGGGGACCCTGCAAGAGAGAGTCCCCCTAAAGTATTTATACCGTTTTCTTTTGGAGCAATGCCCCGGTTATTCCTGATTCTCGACACAATAGGTGACAAATGAGAAATCCAGATCAGCAAACTCTGCAAACAGATCACGCTGTTCCGTCAGCACCCTGATGCACCGCTTTGCGTCATCACCAAAACCGTTGCGATTGAGAAAATCCACTGCTCTTGCGTGGGCTTTGGGATTCATATTCAACACAAACACGATAAACGGCACGGCATAGGTACGGATATCACGGGCGGTAATGGACTGCACAGGTGCATCTATAGCGGTGCGGGCAATGTACTCATCGCAGATAAAACCTGCTATAATATAGTAATAATCCTCATCGTTGGGCGTCAGCGAAATGCACCGTTCCAAGGAGAGATACGCATTCGCCAACTGCTCATCGGCGCGCTGTGCCTGATACAGACGGTAGTAGCCCAACGAGTGATCCGGCATAATCTCAATGGCTGCATTGGCAGCGGCAATTGCCTGTTCCGCCTGATCCAGCTTCATATGTGCCATGCTCAGAGTACGATAGATCAGTGCCTGGAATTCACGCTTGCGGTATTCCTGCAGCATCACTTCAGCAACTGCGACCAGCTCCTTATACTTTTTCAGCTTCGTCAGCACGTCAATATAGGATTTTACCACATTGAACGATACATGCTTGCCGATGCGGTAAACGCCGTCCTGCTTGGTGATGCCCACCATTTCATTGGCGATAATAAACGCCTGCTCCCGGTCTTTGTAGCTGTTGCAGAGCTCGTTTGCCAGGTAGATGTTCAACTCCTCGCTGTCGGGATGCAGCCTTGCCGCCTGCTCCAAAAAGACCTTTGTCAGCGACGCGATCCCGATCCGGCGGCACTGGTCATACACCACCTTGCAGTCGTACTCATCCAGATAGCCCTCCTCCAGCACATCGGCAAGAAAAGACGCGAACTCCTGTTTTTTGCCTGCGGTCTGCAACTCACGAAGCTTTTGCACGGCAGCATCGCCGCAATATACGCTGATTGCAATTGCCTGTGCGATGGCGGTACGGATATCCACCGATTTTGCATCGGATTCCTCGGAAAGTCCTGCATTCTCCAGACGCTTTTTGAGCTGTTCGTTCTCCTCCTGCAAGCCTTGCAATTGCTCGCGCATATGATCGCCACGCTCAGCATCCAGCCAATGGAGCATGGTTTCGGGCAGCGCGGTATACACATCATGCACAGGGCTGTCAGAGCTGGTCACCGAACTGTTTTCCGCAAACTCAATGCGTTTTACCAGTTCGCTGATGATCTGATCCTCGGAGAAGGTTTCCATCCAGTTGGGGTCATAGTACAGAATGTTTACCCCTTGAATATCAAAAGGCTCGCTATCCTGCTGATCTTTGCGGCACATGATAATCGTGCCGTTTTTATGCATCGTATGGCGGATGCCCAACTCATAGGCAACATTCCAGTTCAGGTCGGAGATATCCACAATAGAGATATTCGCCTCGGCGATATTGCGTATGACATTGTGCATGATGTGACCGCCCTGCCCTGTCATATCCTGACGCACGCACTCATAGCCCATTTTTTCCAGTGCGCCCTGAATGATAATAGAGTACAGACGATTAAAGTTTTTTGCGTAGGGCATGATCACAAAGGCTTTTTTCTTACCGTTCATATTGTCCATCGTTCATAAACCTCCCAAAATGTTTTGATTCTGTGATTGTGGGGGATGCAGTTGCTGAGTATCGCTTACCATTCCCAGTCCTCCCAGAAGCGGCTGACGCGCTTTTTCAAGGATTCACCACGCTGTTTTGCCATTTCATTGGCGGCGGCGATAATGATCAGAATCGCGCCTGCAATCAACAGGTACACCCACCACTGCATATGCATTCGGGGCGAAAGCCGCACCGCAACACCGCAAAGGGTGATGCCGCCTAGCAAAAACCACTTTTTCTGCTTGATAAAATACGCGATGATAAAAATGCCCAAGCCGCAAGCCAGTACCGTCAGCAGATCGGCAGGCTTTTCATGCATGAGTGCCTGCACTGCCAGACGAATCACGGCGTATACACTCATGGCGAACAGGCAGTTGCCGCCCTTTTCTCTGCCGTACAGCAAACGCAGGGCAAATCCAAAGGCGATCAGCGGCAGCAGATGATATTTTCCGGCAAGATAGGTGCCTGTAAAATCGAACATGGGCTGCATCCACAGGGTAATGGTGCCCAGTGCCGCCGCAGCGGTATAGCAGCCCCGCCGCATGGTATCGGGCAGCACGCTGCGTCCCAGATAAAACAAGAATGCTGTCAACAGAAGCGGCGCACAGAACATGACCCATTTCGACTGGGGAGTAGAAAATGCGCCATCAAAGGAGATGCAAAACAGCCACAGCGGTACGGCACCGCCGGCATAAGTCATCGCCCAGCCCTTACGAATGCCACAGCTGCGCAGTACGATACCCAGATAACAAAACAGCACAAACAACAACATCAGCGCGATGAGCATACAAGCAACATAAAGATTCGACCGCCACATACAATGCACACGCAATGCTTCAGTAGAAAGAATCAGCGAGAAAACAGCAATGCAGCCACCAACGATACGTTCATTGTGGGCAGTAAACCATGCGGCAATGCAGAGCATCAGCCCGAAGAAATAGTAGAAAGTATGCCATTGATACGTCCCCACTGTCATCAATGTGATACTAAAGAGCAGCGCAACGGCAGCAGTCAAAACACGCACGGCACGCTCCATGGCAGTGCTGCCTGAAAAAACGCGCAGGTGCCCGCGACGATGCAGCACGGCGAATAGGGCAAAGGGCATCAGCAACCCAAAAGCGAGCATCAGCGCATCGTTGGAGATCAGACCGATCTGCACGCCCAGTGCATAACCGCTGCGCATCAACATTACCAGTGCAGCACCGATACTCACGGCCGCAAAGGTTTCTTTCCGGCTGGCGGTAAAGCCCAGGAACAGCAACAGTGCCGAAAGTGCGGCGGTCAGCGCAAGCCACACCGCATTGTCTAACCCAAGAAGCTGATCTGTGGCAAACAGTGAACGAAGCCCATAGAAAATAACGGCACCGACAAGTAGCGTTTGTGCGACAAAATCCACGGCAAAATCGCCCATGAATTTTGCCCTGCCCCGACGAATCAACAGCGATACGATACCAATCAGCAAAACCGGCATATAGCAACAGAGCATCACAGAACAGCTTGTAAGATGCCCTTGTCCCAAATAATGCTCGCTACCCACGGAAACCGTTTGCAGTACGCAGCACATCACCGAGAAAAACGATAGTGTAGACAATACTTTTGTCGCCCGATGCGCATAATCCACCGTCAACAGCCAACCAAGCAATGCTGTCATCATGGCAAGGAGCATCTGCCACAGGGGGAGATCCACTGCCAGACAGAACAGCGGCGCCAGAAAGATCACCGCAGGCAGCACAACGGTCGCCACAAGATCGGGGGCGTAATCCCCTGTAAAATGCAGCTTCCCGCGGCGAATCAGAAAGACCACTGCACCAAGCATCAGGAAAATGCACAGGCAGACCATCACCGAGCCGTACAAGGAGGTGCCGGATTTGGCATCTGCAAACAGAAAATGATATGCGGCACTGACGCAGGCGGTCAACACAGCCAACAACAGCGCGGCAAAATGCACAGTAGCGACGGGTTTTTCCTGCCGCAAAGCAAACAGTGCATATCCGAGCCCATACAGCGCGGCAGCAATGACAGCAAACAGCACCTGCCGCGCCATCTGTTCCGTCACAGAAAAGGCAAGCAACAGATAGAGCAAACCCATTGTGAGCATGGTGAACAAAGCGCAGGTTTTCACGGCATAATCGCCCACAAACCGGATGCGGTTGCGGAAGATCACATATGCCCCAATGCCCAGCAGCAGTGGCACAAGGCTTGCAGCCGCCAGTGCAGGATATCGTGTGAGCAGGGTGGAATGACCGCTGCAAGTCTGCCAGATGCCACGATATGCGAAAAAGAGCATCTCGGCAAACCCCAGCACAGCCAGAGGTCTTTTGCCGTGGCTTGCGTAGATGCGGTACACGCCAAGGGCGATCATTGCATTGACAAACAGCAGCAGGCTGGCAACCGCATTGCCCACCGTAGGCAGAAACAGTCCCACCACCGCAGGCAGAAACACGCACATCTGGAAGATACGGTGGCGCACCCCTGCAAATCCGCGCTTGGTGCGGTAGTGCAATCCAAGGGCAATCGCCGCAGAGAGCACCGTCCAGATGAGATATGCCCACTCACGATCAGAGCGCAGGCAAATATGACCGAATCCGCTGCAAAACAGCGCAAGACTCACCACAAAAAAGATCCCGAAGGCGTGCTGTTTGACGGTCTGCATACGGTGTTCCATTGCCATGAGGAAGCACCAGATCACCGCAACAGCAAGCAGAATCACGGCGGCAAAATGCATAAGCCAAAGCCGCGCATCGAAGGCGTTGACTACCAGATTTGCGCAGAAAACCATGCCGATGGGATAGAGAAAATCGGAGAATGGCGAGCGCAGGCGGTTAACGAACAAAAACAGAATCCCACAGCCAAAGCAAAGGGCGGACATCAGCAGCAGAGAAGCGTCATCGTCTTGCAGCACGGTGTTGGAGAATCCCAGCGCAAGCACAAACAGCTCAGCCGCCAGATAAGTACGCAGCCAGATATTGCCGCTGCGCAGCATGGGAACAAGCGTCGCCACGCAAAGCAGCACCATGCCCAGAAGCATCAACCAGTTCCAGTTGCTGCCGCCAATGCCGATACCGAGAAAGATCACAATGGCAATGCCCGACAAAATACGGTACATGATATGGTAGCTTTCGGTGATCCCATCGGGCAGAGTATTGGCAGTGATGAATACCAGCAGCACAACGGCAGTTATCATGCAGACCAGCCCAGTGAAGATCACGCCGTTGATGGAAAGTGCCTCGTTGACAAGCAGCGGCTGCATCACACGGGCAAAACCGTAGACAGTCAGCAGAGACATGACCACTGCAGAACCTTGCTTGAGTTTTGACACCACAGCAGGGGTGACAAAGGCAAGTGCAGCGGAAAACGCAGCAAATCCGTACCATGCGCTGCTGCCATCCATGCGAATCAACATGGGTACAGAGGCACAAATGGTATAGATCATGGAGAAATGACCAAACACCTCGCCGATGCACGGGGGCAGGCGCAGCGACAAGGGCTTTGCAAAAATCGTCAGGAGCAGCGCATAGGCAGCCGCAGAGAGCGTCCACGCACCATAGGAGGGCATCAGTGCCCACATTCCGCAGAGATAGGTAGCAGAGAATCCGATGAGGGTTGCGATGCCCCACGGTTTTTCACGGCTGATCTTCACGCCCATGGCAGCGGTACCGGTAAAGGCAGCAGCGGCAATGGTCAAAAGCCACGGATTGGAGCCGCCGGAAAGCCCATTGCCAAGCAGTGAAAGGTAACCTGCTGCCCAGACGGAGATCGGCAGGAAGGTAGCGCCCAATGAGAAAAACGCCATGCCGGTGCGTTTCAGATTCCAGAGCTTATATGCCAGCGCAGAGGTGCCGAAAAACAGCACGCTGCCTGCGGCAAGGGTCATCAGCTTGCCAAAATCTGCCATAGCATTCCACGAGGTACGCACAAAAAGCAATCCTGCAAGGATAATCAGCACTACGCCCACACCAAGCATCACGCTGATGGCAGAGGTAGTATTTTTTTTCGGTTCCCGTGCCGTTTGCGCAGGGACAGGCTGCGGCATAGGCGCAGCATTTTGCGGCGGCGCGGGGATTTTCGGTGCAACAGACTGCGGTGCTTGCACCGCAGCTATTGCAGTTACGGGAGCTGTCTGCGGTTTGGGCGATTGCGCAGGCATCGGCACCGGTGCGCCAAGTGGGGTTGGGAGTTTGCCCGCCGGCGTCTCCGATGCCGCCGGCGCAGGCGGTGCCTGCACCGCCTGTTGCCCGAAAAGCTTTGCTTTTTGGGCAGCAAACTCCTCGTCGGTAATGATGCCGTTTGCGTTAAGAGCACGCAGCTTTTGCAGCTCCAGCTGCAAAAGACTCTGTGTTGCAGGCTGTGCAGCCTGCAACACACCGGCAGCCTGCGGCTGCCCTGCGTGCCCCACCGCCGAAGACTGCTGCTGTTGCTGCGCAGCAGTTCCCTGCACGAGGTACGGCGGCACCGCAAGGCCCTCCTGTAAAATTTCCTGCGGTGTCACGCGTTTTTCTTGCAGCAAACGCCGAAGCAAATGCTCATAACGCTGCTTTTCTTCGCGCAAGCTACGATCGTGATTGTGTTTGAGCAGTAAAACCAAAGTTGAAATCATGAGTACAGCACTCAGAACAATCCAGAAGCCCTCCATGACAAGCATCAACCCCTTTCCCGACAAATGCGCCATTCTATTGACATTATACCACACAGGCCGTTCCTTTGCAAGCTTTTTCCAAAAAAACCAGGGCGCACCGTCATACGATGCACCCTATTCTTTCAGCTATTTGTGATATTTTCCGCCCTCGGCAATCTGGTAGCCGCGATAGATCTGCTCCAGCAGCATCACACGCGCCAACTGATGCGGAAATGTCATGGGCGAAAAGGACAGCTTATGCTGCACCGCCTGCTTGACCTCCTCGGCAAGGCCGTGACTGCTTCCAATGAGAAAACTCAACGCGGAACACCCATTCAGTGCAGGCGCAGTCAGCATCTCCGAGAAAACCTCGCTGGTGCAGGGCTTGCCCTCAATGCACAACGCGAAAGCTTCTCCTTCTATATGGCGCAGTATCTGCTCCGATTCGTTCTGTAATGCCCTCTGTATCTCCCCCACCGACGGATTCTCCGGCAGTCTGCATTCGTTCAGCTCCACAATTTGCAGCTTGCAGTATCGCCCCAGACGCTTGGCATACTCCTCGCAAGCCTCTCTCAACCACCGTTCTTTCAGCTTGCCCACCGCAATGATGTTCACACGCATCAAAAGGCGATCATCTCCCCTTCGGTCTCCACCTTTGCCACCTGCAACAGGTAGTCCTGTCCGCGCACCATATCTGCAAGGTGATTGACAACTGCTTCCTCCGCCAGTTGCGGACGGTTGTTCTCCTGACTGAGATGCCCCAGAATCAGCCGCGTTGTTCCGCTCTGTATGAGTTTTCGTGCCTGCGCCGCACAATCCATATTAGAAAGATGCCCCACTTTTGAGAGGATCCTTGCTTTTACATAGGGCGGATATTTTCCGCCGCGCAGCAGATTTTCGTCATAGTTTGCCTCCAGCAGCACCAGATCACAGCCGGTCAGCGCCTCCTCTACCCCACGGGTCACGTGGCCCAGATCCGTACACACAGCGCACACCTTTCCGTCGGGCATTTCAATGCGATACCCACAGCTTTGCACCGTATCATGGGGTGTTTCAAAGGCATTCAGCGAAAGATCTGCCACCTGAATGCTCCCCTGACGGATCTCCTGCAGGATCGCCCCGGGTGACAGCGCATCATGGTCAATCAGATTCCGCAATGTTTTGCCCTGCCCGTAAATCGGCACATGCAGTTGCTCTGTCAGCGTTTTCAGACCGCGCACATGGTCGGAGTGGTCATGAGTAATGAACACGCCCTGTATCGCCGAAAGCGGCAGCTCGCATCGCGCAAGCCCCATGCATAGCCGCCGATATGTAACCCCTGCATCAATCAGCACGCCACCCTTTGGCGTACCGACGAAGGTTGCGTTACCCTTGCTGGAACTGAACAACGGGTAAAGTCGTGCCAAGATCTGCACCTCCCTGCTATCATGTAAGAAAGGGCGAAATCCAATTTCGCCCTTTGTGATTTGTCATTGCCGAAAACGCTGCTCAGTTTTCGCCCACAGCCGCAGGCAGCCCGTCTACAGCAGAATCAGAATCCGTCGGCAGCACCTCACGGGTGATGGAAGCCCCCAGTGCCGTCAGCTTCCCTGCCATATCCGCGTAGCCGCGCTCAATATGGTGAATGTCCTCGATATAGGTCACGCCGCTGGCAGCCAATCCGGCAATCATCAGTGCTGCACCTGCGCGCAGATCACAAGCCTTGACCGGCGCACCGGTCAGCGCACCCTTGCCCTCAATGATGGCAACCTTGCCATCCACCTGAATATCCGCACCCATGCGGCGCAGCTCGTCCACATACTGGAAACGCTGCTCGGAGACCTCCTCCTTGACCATGCTTGTGCCCGATGCCAGACAAAGCAAGGTAGAAATCTGCGGCTGCATATCGGTGGGAAATCCGGGATGGGGTCTGGTGCGCACACTTGCCTTCACCAAAGGTCCATCCACATACACGCGAACGCAGTCATGCTCCTCGTCGGCTTCCACATTCACGCCAATTTTCTCCAACACGCTGATGATGGAATCGAGATGCTTGACCGTCACATTTTTGATGAGTACATCGCCGCAGGTAGCGGCAGCGGCAACCATATAGGTTCCTGCCTCGATCTGGTCGGGGATGACGGGGTAGCTTGTACCGCGCAAAAATTTCACGCCGCGGATTTTTATAGTATCCGTACCGGCACCGATGATATCGGCACCCATAGAGTTCAAAAAGCTTGCCAGATCGACAATATGCGGCTCTTTTGCGGCATTGTTGATGACCGTCAGACCCTCTGCCTTGACCGCCGCCAGAATGGCATTCATGGTCGCGCCCACCGTCACCACATCAAAGAAGATCTGGTTGCCCTTTAACGGCTTTGCCACAAGATCAACCATGCCACGCTCGATCTTGCACTCGGCGCCCAGTTTGGTGAACGCCTTGATATGCTGGTCAATGGGTCTGCCGCCCAAGGGGCAGCCTCCCGGCATGGATACTCTTGCCAGACCGCATCTGCCCAGCAGCGCGCCCATAAAATAGTAGGAGGCACGCATTTTTCTTGCCGATTCATAGGGCACACAGGTGCTGCGCACAGGTCTTGGGTCGATGCGATAGGTATTGGCGCCAAGCTGCTCCACGATAGCGCCCAGTTCCCGCAGAATCTGCACGCTGATGGTCACGTCGCTGATATCCGGCACATTTTCGATGACGCAAGGCTCATCGCAGAGCAATGCCGCAGGTAAAATGGCAACGACCGCATTTTTTGCGCCGCTGATCTCCACCTCACCGGTCAGCCTTCTGCCGCCCCGTATTACAAAACGAGCAGGTGCTTTCATAGTGGTATCTCCTTGGTTCATTCTGACTGTTCTATGGGAAGTACGCACGGTTTCTTTCTCTATATCGGTTATGTTGTGCATACTGTAATTCTGCGCCATTACTCTACCACGGCCGGCGTTTGCTGCTCGCCGTCAGAGTTCAGGTAGTCCACGCCGCTGCCATCGTACTCGACCACAACTGCCTTTTCGATGACCACCTGCGACTTGGGTTTATTGTTGGCATCCACGGCGACCTTCTGCACGGCAAGGCAATGCTCCAGCCCATCGAACACCTGCCCGAAGATCTCATACCCGCCATCCAGATCGGGTCTGCCGCCCATTTGTTCATACATATCCATCACAGGGCCGGAGTAAGTCAGCCCGTAGGTGGTTTTCAGCCGTTCAAAATAGTTATCGTCGGTTTTCAGACCGGTGACAATGTAAAACTGGCTTGCGTTGAGCTTATCCGGCCCAATGGCATACGCCAGCGCACCTGCATAATGCTGCAGGTTGGGGGAGATGGTCTGTGCAAAGCCCTCGGTGCCGTTGGCATCCACGCCGCCGGTACCGTCGCCTTTGGGGTCGCCCCCCTGCACCACAAAATTGTCGATGACGCGGTGGAAGATCAACTCATCATAATAGCCGCTTTCCACCAGCGATTTAAAATTCTCCACGCCCTCGGGGCATTCTTCGGGGAACAGCTTGATCTTTACATCGCCGTAATCCTTGATGGTCATAACCACGATCTCCTCGCCCACTTCGGGGGGAGTAAAGTTGAGAATTTTCTGGTTCTCCAGAACCACTTCTTTATTACAAGCACAAAGCATCGGCACGGCAAGGGCACAGCACAGTGCCGCCGCTGCAATGCTTTGCAGACGCTGCTTACGCATTCAAAAGAACTCCTTGATACAAGGTTTTCACGGCCGTCTGGGCACAAAAAGGCAATCTCCAGCCATGTAAAGAATATTATACCACAATTTTCCGGATTTGTAAAGCAATTCTTAAGATTTTCTTCATCTTGGCAAAAAGCCATGCAAAAAACGGCTGCTTTTTATTTCTTGTTCTGAATCAGCGCATCGGAATAACTGACAATTTCCACAGAGGTAATCATGATATCCTCGACGGGGCGCATGGCATTTTCCGCACCGGTCAGTGCAGCACCTGTAATGGCATCCAAAACTTCAAAGCCGTCATACAACTGCCCGAACACCGTCAACTGCTGGGAATAATTGGGAATACCGCCGTGCTCCACAAAGGCATCGGCAACGGGATTTTCCTTTTCGCCCTCTTGCAGACCGCTTACGATCTCCTCGGTCATCTCGATGCTGTCCACCACCAGAAAACGGCTGCCGTTAAAGGTTTTCTGCGTACCGGTCAGCAGCTTCCAGAAGCCTCTTTCGCTGCCGGTGGTCAGCGAGCAGAGCGCACCGCGGAAGGGCCACATATTCTGGGTCAGTTCGCGCTCCACATTCTCCCGTGGATCATCCATGCCGCCCTCTGCCAGAGAACCGTCTGCCTTGGGGCTGCCGCCGGAAAAGAACACATCCTGCTCCACACGGAAAACATAGGTATCGTTGTAATAGCCGCTTTCGGCAAGCTGCGTAAAATTGGCAACGGCAAGGGGGCACTCATCGGGATATAATAGAAACAGCATATCCCCTGCGGTGGTATGCATAATGGCGGCAGGATCGCCCTCCTTGGGATCTTCCAGTTGCACCAGTCTGACCTCATCCAGCTTTACCGTTGCGCTGATATCTTTGGACATGGAGTACCACACCGAGCAGAGCAGTGCCAGCACCAGCGATACGGCAATGAGAATCGACAAAATTTTGACAGTACGCGCCGTTGAAGGCGTATTGCGTGTTGCGAGATTTGAGGGCTTCATGACAATAGGATTCCTTTCTTGGGGCAAAGTATGCGAAAATCATATCTTGTACCATTATACCTTTTTTTGTCGCATAAGTCAAGCAGCGGGAACAATCCGCACAAAAAACAGCAGGAGCACGGTGACTCCTGCTGCATGGTATTGCTGAAAATCAATCTGCGAAATAGCGTACGCCGCTTTCAAAGATCTTCTGATCCTTTTCGCCGGGTACATTCTTGCAGACCTGTGTGCCCATACGCTCGCTGTGGCCCATCTTGCCCAGTACGCGACCGTCAGGAGAAGTGATGCCCTCGATGGCATCCACGGAACCGTTGGGGTTGAAGCGGATATCCATCGTGGGACGACCGGAGAGATCCACATACTGGGTTGCGATCTGCCCATTGCTTGCCATGCGGCGCAGCAGCGATGCAGGAGCGATAAAGCGGCCTTCACCGTGAGAGATCGCCACGGTATGCAGATCATCGGGCTTGCAGGCGGCAAGCCACGGCGACTTGTTGGACGCGATGCGGGTGGTGACCATCATGCTCTGGTGGCGCGCGATGGTGTTGAAGGTCAGCGTGGGAGAATTATCGCTCATTTCCACAATCTCCCCAAAGGGCACCAGACCCAGCTTCACCAGTGCCTGGAAGCCGTTGCAGATACCCAGCATCAGGCCGTCACGCTGCTGCAGCAGCTTGTGAACCGCCTCCGCCACCCGGGGATTGCGGAAGAACGCGGTAATAAACTTACCCGAGCCATCGGGCTCATCACCGCCGGAGAAGCCGCCGGGCAGCATAATCATCTGGGCATTGGCAATGGATTTCACCGCAGCCTCCACAGATTCCTCGATGGCAGCCGCAGACAGGTTGCGGATCACGAGAATCTCAGGCTCTGCACCTGCGCGGGCAAAGGCACGGGCGGTATCGTATTCGCAGTTGGTGCCGGGGAACACGGGAATCAACACACGGGGCTTTGCATATTTCACCGCAGGGGTGGGGCGGCGTTCCGCGGTATGGCTGTATGCCTCGATGGTGGCAAATTCGGTCTTGATGCGGCAGGGATACACGGATTCCAGCTTGCCCTCCCATGCCTTTTGCAGGGTATCCAGGCTGATGGTGTAGCTGTCGCTGAAGATCTTGTACTGCTCGGTGGTGCGGCCGATGACCTCCTCATCCGCCTTTGCTGCGCCGTTGAGTTCGATGATGAACGAGCCGCTGTAGGGTGCAAACAGGATCTGCTCCGGCAAGGTGCAGCTAAACTCAAAGCCGATGTGGTTGCCGAAGCACATCTTCGCGATACCCTCGGCGACGCCGCCGCCGGTCACTGTCCAGATGGCTTTTGCTCTGCCGTCGGTGATGAGCTGCTCCACCCGGTCAAAGGTTGCACGGACGCTGTCCCAATCGGGCAGACCGTTGCTGTCATAGGCAGGAGCAAGACGAATGACGGTATCCCCTGCCGCCTTGAACTCGGTGGAGATCACGCGGTTTGTATTGGCGGTAGATACGGCAAAGGAAACAAGCGTTGGCGGCACATCGACATTTTCAAAGGTGCCCGACATGGAATCCTTGCCGCCGATGGACGCACAGGAAAGCTCCAGTTGTGCCTTGAATGCGCCGAGCAAAGCCGAGAAGGGCTTGCCCCAACGCCGGGGATTGTTCTGAGTACGCTCAAAATACTCCTGGAAGGTGAGCCAGCACTGATGCCAGCTGCCGCCGGCGGCGATCACCTTTGCCACGGATTCGATGACAGCCTGCATTGCACCGTGGTACGGGGACTGCTCGGAAATGCCGGGCTGAAAGCCATAGCCCATCAGCGAACAAGTGGTGGTATCCCCTTTCAGCACGGGGATCTTTGCAGCCATTGCCTGGGCGGGGGTCAACTGATAGACGCCGCCAAAGGGCATCAGCACAGTGCCTGCACCGATGGTAGAATCAAACTTTTCCACCAGACCCTTTTGCGAGCAGACATTCAGGTCGGACATCAATTCCTTCCACCCCTCAGGGGTATCCTCACAGAGGGTGGGAGCGGTTTGCTGGGGCACGGCAGCAACGATATCGGTGTGCTTTTCCGCGCCGTTGGAATTCAGGAATTCTCTGGAAAGGTCAACGATCACCTTGCCGTTCCAGTGCATACGCAGGCGATTGGTATCCGTTGCCTTTGCCACCACGGTCGCCAGCAGATTCTCTGCGGCAGCAGCCTCCATGAATGCCTCCACATCTTCGGGGGCAACCACCACTGCCATACGCTCCTGGGATTCGGAAATGGCAAGCTCGGTGCCGTCCAGACCGTCATATTTTCTCGGCACCGCGTTCAGATCAATATCCAGACCGTCGGTCAGCTCGCCAATGGCAACAGACACACCGCCTGCGCCGAAATCGTTACAGCGCTTGATGAGTCTGGTCACGGCAGGGTCGCGGAACAATCTTTGCAGCTTGCGCTCCTCGGGGGCATTGCCCTTTTGCACCTCTGCGCCGCAGTGGGTCAGAGATTCCAGTGTATGGGATTTGGAGGAACCCGTTGCGCCGCCGCAGCCATCTCTACCGGTTTTGCCGCCCAGCAGGATGATGACATCACCGGGCACGGGCACTTCGCGGCGGATGTTTTCCGCGGGGGCAGCACCCACCACCGCACCAATCTCCAGACGCTTTGCCACATAGCCGGGGTGGTACACCTCGGTGACATGACCCGTTGCAAGGCCGATCTGGTTACCGTAGGAGCTGTAACCGTTTGCCGCACCCACAGTGATCTTTCTCTGAGGCAGCTTACCGGGCATGGTATCTGCCACAGGCACCAGCGGATTTGCCGCACCGGTCACGCGCATCGCCTGATACACATAGCTTCTGCCCGAAAGGGGATCACGGATTGCGCCGCCCAGACAGGTTGCCGCGCCGCCGAAGGGCTCGATCTCGGTGGGGTGATTGTGGGTCTCGTTCTTGAACATGAGGATCCAGTCCTCCACGCCGGTATCGGTTTCCACCTTGATCTTCACGGAGCAGGCGTTGATCTCCTCGCTCTCATCCAGTGCGGGAATTTTGCCGTCTGCCTTCAGCTTGCGCATTGCCATGGTCGCCATATCCATCAGCGTCACAGGCTTTGCATCTCTGCCCAGTTCCTTGCGGATGCGCAGGTAGTCCTCGTAGGTCTCACGGATATAGGGCGTTTCCACCTCCACATTGTCGATGGTGGTCAGGAAGGTGGTATGGCGACAGTGATCGCTCCAGTAGGTGTCGATCATGCGAATCTCAGTGATGGTGGGATCCCGGTGTTCGGTATCGCGGAAGTAGGACTGGCAGAACCGGATATCGTCCAGATCCATTGCCAGTGCGTACTCTGCCAGAAATGCGTTCAAGCCGTCCTCATCCAGTGCGCAGAAGCCCTCAAGGGTGGCAACGGTGGTGGGGATGGCATAGTTGGTATCCAGAGAATCCACCGTATCCAGTGAAGCCTCACGGCTTTCCACGGGGTTGATGAGATACTGCTTCAGGCGGTCGAATTCTTCGTCGGTAATGTTTCCGCTGACGATGTATACACGGGCATTGCGCACACGGCAGCGCTCCTTACCGTTTAAGATCTGGATGCACTGCTCGCAGGAGTCGGCACGCTGATCGAACTGACCTGGCAGATACTCCACGGCAAAAATGCGCTCCTGATTGGAAAGCATGGGCAATTTTTCGTAAACATAGTCCACGGCAGGCTCAGAAAACACGGTGGGCACTGCCCGACGGAAATCATCCTCCTCAATGTGGTCTGCGTCATAGCGGTTCAGCACGCGGATGCTCAGCACATTCAGGCGCAGCGCGGTACGCAGATCAGCCAGCGCAGACTGGGCTTCTACGGCAAAGGGGGGCTTTTTCTCGGTGTAAATGCGATAAACTGACATAATGCAATAACCTCCGATGATTGATACGATATATTATCTCAGGTGGGCGATACAGCAATCGTCCATATACGCTTCTATTGTAACACAAATCACGGAATTCTGCAAACCTTTTTCGCCATTTTCTGCAAAAATTTTCACAAGTGTACCATCTGCCATATGTCCTTGGTAAAAGCTCTGTGCATTTTGATACTTTTTGCACTCCACCAGCACCGATATGGTACGCCCTACATATCCTGCCATATGCTGACGGGTGCATTCGGCGGCGACCGTTGCAAGCACGGCGGCACGCTGATTCTTCACATCCCCCGATATCTGATCGGCCATGGCAGCGGCAGGCGTACCCTCTCTGGGCGAATAGGGGAAGATATGTACCTTTGCAAACCCGATCTTCTTCACCATACCCACGGTTTTTTCAAAATCCGCGTCGGTTTCGCCGGGGAAGCCCACGATCACATCGGTGGTAATGGCAGCCTCGGGGAACACGGCACGAATCCCCTCCACAATGCGGCAGTAGCCAATGGGATCATAGCGGCGGCGCATACGCTGCAGCACGCTTTCTGCACCGCTTTGCAGCGAAAGATGAAACTGCGGACAGAATTTTTCACATTCCGCAAGCTGCAGCAGCATTTCACGATCCATGCGTTCCGGCTCAAGGGAGCCCAGCCGCACACGGCAAATCGTATCCGGTGCGGCACAGGCGGCTACGGCATCGGCGAGGGATTCTCCCGTATCAATACCGTAAAATCCCAGATTGATACCCGTCAGCACAATCTCCCGGAAGCCCTGCTTCGCTAGCTGCAATGCCTCCTCCGCCACCCTTGCAACGGGCATGGAACGGCATCTGCCGCGGGCATAGGGTATGATACAGTAGCTGCAAAACTGGTTGCAGCCCTCCTGAATTTTCAGAAAAGCACGGGTGCGCTGCGTATCGGCACAGGTCAGCTCAGAAAACGGCTCACCGCCCTTTGGCAGATATGGTACCACTGCACGGCAGGCTTCCTGATGCGCGCACCGGAAATGTGCCATCAGCAACTCCGGGATCCGTTCCCGTTCCTTGGTGCCCACAATGATATCGGCACCGTCAAAGGCATCCTCCGGGAACGCCTGCGGCCAGCAGCCCGTTACCACAATGGCAGCCTTCGGGAAGCGTCTGCGCAGAGAACGCAGCGTCTGCCTTGCCTTGCGCACGCTTTCGGCGGTTACGGCGCAGCTATTGATAATCAGACAGTCTGCATCCTGGGCAAGTTCCCCCTCCCAAAAGCCTGTTTTCAGTAGTTGCTGACGCAATCCTGCGCTGTCTGCCTGATTGACCTTACAGCCAAATGTGAATATCTTAAAAGAATGCAACATCGAATTTCTCCTTGAAATTTGTTTGTATTGCACAAATATTCGCGAAGTTTATTGTGCAATATGCACTGTGTATCGGAGGTGGCGAAAAGAATTTCACCCAAGGGGAAAAATTGGGTCAAATATCCGAAAAGTGCCGGTTTTTCTTGACAAACCGCATCTGTAATGTTATGATAGGCACAGAAACGGCAATACAAATGCCGTTCTCACGCAGAAAATCTAAGATGAGGTAAACTGCTATGTCTACTATGACAGTCTTTCTTCCTGCGATTACCGATGTGACAGAATTTGTAAACATCATGGGGCGGTTCCCCTTTGAGGCACAGCTTACCGTTGGCTCTTTTGCTGTGGATGCAAAATCCCTGATGGGCATCTTCACGCTGGACCGTGAACAGCCTCTGCAGCTCGTTGCCGAAACAACCGATTCCGATGCGCTTTCCTCTCTGACGCAAGCCATCGGCAGATTCCTGCAGCCCGTTTCCGACGAAGCGTAAGCAGCGAACCGTAACAGACGCATTTTTCTCATCGGGAGGCCTATGCTGCTCCCACTCCCCCTTTTTTCATGTTGCTCCCCAGCCCACGGGGGGCAATACCAATTCCGTAGCTGACAGCATCCGGATGCACCAACCGGTTGCACCAGATGCCCTACGCTGCGTCTTCATACATTCACCCCCTCTCATTTTTTCTTTCGACGGCTTGATGCCGTCTTTTTTATTGCCGAAAAACGAGAGGGTGTTTTTTGTATCCGCCGGATTACACAAGCCGCCGCGCCATGAGATAATACACATCCTCCGCCGCGTAAAAGTAGTATGTATAGTCGGGGAAATCCGTGCGGCAGCGGATCGCTTTTACCGTACCCTCACGGGTTTTCAAACGGGTGGTATCGCCGTCAAAGCAATCATCCACAAAATAATCTTTGAAATTATGGTAGTTGTTCAGATACTGTTCGCCGTCGGCTGGCTGCCCGAAGCATCGGGTCAGCACATCCGCAATATCGCCATCCACACGCATAACAATGCCCGTATATTGAGAGCTGCTTTCCGCAGTGCCCTGCTCAAAGGTGTAAAGCGGTGTCAGCAGCCCCTCTGTACTGATGTGGTAGGTATCGCTCATGTGCTTGATCTCCTGCTCGCTGAAGCTTTCGCGCAAAACCGTCATCTGATTGCCCAAAAACCAGTTGACGCCAAAATATGCCGCCGCCGAGAGAATCGAAAGGGTGATGATAATCACCGCAATGGGTTTGACCAGCGCGCGAATACTGCGGCTGCGATCGTAGGGCGTTTGATAGCTGTTCATGATATGTATTTGCTCCTTTCTGCCAGATACGAATAGTATAGCATATTTCCGCAGGAAATGCAAGGACAGTCTGCAACTCTTTATAAAGGCTTGACCGAAACTTTTATGATGGGTAAAGATTCACCCCAACAAAAACTGCACCCACACCAATAGTATGTTGCAAGGATTATCAGCACACAATCAGTTTCCACAACAAAAACAGAGCGTAGCTTCAGAGAGGAGGGGCAAAGGGAAGGGGGTTCAAGGGGGAAACCAATTCGGGGAGGGGAGATTGGAGGCGGCAAGGCAAGCGCAGCGCAGTCCGCAGACGCCGACCTTCCCTCCCCCGTTTGGGTGTCCCCCTTGGTCGCTTTCCCCTCGGACAGCGGCAAGGGACGCCGTCCCTTGACCCTGCAAGCCTTTGAAAAGGCTTGATCGCAACTTTTATAATGGGATGGTCTACTTGATCATATGCCGTAGGTGGAAAACTTTCCAAAGGCAGACTCAATGCGCAGCAGCCGATTATACTTTGCCGTACGATCACTGCGGCAGGGCGCACCGGTTTTAATCTGCCCCACGCCCAATGCCACCGCCAGATCCGCAATGGTGGTATCCTCGGTTTCACCCGAACGGTGCGACAGAATACTGCGGAATCCTGCGCGCTGCGCCATATCCACTGCCGCAATGGTTTCTGTCAGCGTGCCGATCTGGTTGGGCTTTACCAGAATCGCATTGCCTGCTCCCATCCGGATGCCCTTTTCCAGACGCTTGGTATTGGTCACAAATAGATCGTCGCCCACAAGCTGCACCGTGTTCCCCATCGCTTGGGTAATCTCCTGCCAGCCGCGCCAATCCTCCTCTGCAAGAGGATCCTCCAGCGAGACAATGGGATATTTTTTGCACAGTTCCTGCCAATAGGCAATGAGCGCAGTGGGCGTATAATCCTTGCCGCGCTTTGGCAGATGATACACACCGTCCCGATACCACTCCGAGGATGCCGCATCCAATGTGATTTTCACCGCATCGGTAGAGTAACCTGCCATGCTGATTGCCTCCAGAATGCACTCGATGGCATCGGCATCCGAGGGCAAATCGGGAGCAAATCCTCCCTCATCGCCTACCGCAGTAGAAAGCCCCTTCGATTTCAGCAATTTGCCCAGTGCGTGATAAATCTCCACGCCCATGCGCAATCCCTCGGCAAAGCAGCACGCGCCCAAGGGCTGAATCATAAACTCCTGAATATCAATGTTATTGCCTGCGTGAACGCCGCCGTTGAGAATGTTCATCATCGGGGCAGGCAGACGGCTCCCTCGCAGACCGCCCAGATATCGGTAGAGGGGATGATGCATCTGTTGGGCAGCGGCTTTGGCGGCGGCAAGGGATACCGCAAGCATCGCATTGGCGCCCAAGGAAGATTTCTGCTCCGTGCCGTCCAGCGTGCAGAGAATGTGGTCAATACGGCTCTGGTCGGCAGCAGAAACGCCGCAAAGATTCGGTGCGATCACCTCACGAATGCTCCTGATCGCCCGTTTTACCCCCAGCCCACGATATCGGTGGGGGGCATTGTCCCGCAGCTCCACCGCCTCAAACTGTCCGGTAGATGCCCCCGAAGGGGCAGCGGCAACGCCCATTGCGCCGCCCTCGCAAATCACCTCTGCACGCACAGTGGGATTGCCTCGGGAATCCAGAATCTCATAGCCGTGTACTGCAGCAATTTTCATTGATTGCATAGGTTACCTCCACAGGTATAGGGTGCGCAGCCTTCGCGGATAAAATATCCCTGCACGCCGCCGCAAACGGGACAATGCATGGGCGCGCCACTGCCATAATGGATATTGCCGCAATGCAGGCACAGCCACGGCTGATCTTCTTGATCGGCAAACAGGCGGTTTTCACGCATCAAACGGGCAAACATGGCAAAACGCTCGGCATGGGTGCGTTCAATATCGGCAATGCTGCGGAACAAAAACGCTTCACGCTCAAAGCCCTCAGCGGCGGCAGCCCGTGCAAAATCGGGGTATACCGGATCAAACTCCTCCAACTCGTTGCGCTGTGCCGCCTCCAGAAGTGCTACAAAATCGCCCGTGGGGTCAATGGGATAGCTTGCGTCAATATCCACCTTGGTGATACCCTGCTTTTGCAGGCACTCGTAAAACAGCGAGGCGTGGGTCAGCTCCTGCTGTGCGGTGAACAGAAAAACCTGTTCCAGCACGGGATATTGCTGTTCCTTGGCGGCTTTTGCGGCAAGGCTGTAGCGGTTGCGCGCCTGACTTTCTCCTGCAAACGCCCGCAGCAAATTCTGGCAGGTTTGCGTACTCTGAAAACTCATGGGATCCCTCCGTCATTCAAGATACTACCAGTATTGCCGTTTTTTTTCCATTCATACGCTTTTGTGGAGCACTGCAAGCCTTTGAAAAGGCTTGACCGAAACTTTTATGATAGAAAAAACTACCGCAACGAAAACTGCACCGACACCAATACCATGTTGCAAGGATGAGCAACACACAATCAGTTTCCACAACAAAAACAGAGCGTAGCTTCAGAGAGGAGGGGCAAAGGGAAGGGGGTTCAAGGGGGAAACCAATTCGGGGAGGGGAGATTGGAGGCGGCAAGGCAAGCGCAGCGCAGTCCGCAGACGCCGACCTCCCCTCCCCCGTTTGGGTGTCCCCCTTGGAGCACACCTGTGAAACGCTTCCACGGTGGATATTTGGATTCCTTTGTTGAAAACATTCCACCGGAATGTTTTCAAGGGAAAACTGTACTTGTCAGATCAACAAGGGGAAAGCGGTCTTGTTCGCTTTCCCCTCGAAATGCTGTCACATTTCTCACCCCTATTCTCCGCGCGCCAAAAGTATGGCGCAAGGGTATTCCGCTGTCTGCGGACAGCGGCAAGGGACGCCGTCCCTTGACCCTGCAAGCCTTTGAAAAGGCTTG
>JAEDLR010000003.1 GCA_016295145.1 Oscillospiraceae bacterium | reverse complement strand
CCGCTCCTCGCGGGCGACTTGTTTAGTTTACCACATCTTCCGCTAAATGTCAAGGTTTTTTTTTCAATTCGGCGGATGTGACAAAATCAGATGCGACTTTGCAAAGTTTGCGGTTATTATGTCATAGAATTTGCCGTATATCCGCAGAATACAGAAAAAAACTGCGGCGCCATAATATAACGGCTCCGCAGATATCACGTTATTCTCTTGTCTCTGGCCGCTCCTGCGCAGGCAGGCGTCTGGCTTCAATACGGCTGATCCAGTTATCCTCGAATTCCACCGGCGTATAGCAGATGCCCTCATGCTCCACGGATCGCTGCTCTCCCGAAGCAGGAATGCAACCCAAAAGATGTACAACAAATGCACTCATCGTGTCAAAATCCTCTGCCAGCTCCGGCTTCACACCCAAGGTAGGCAAAATGTCCTCAGGATCGGCAGCACCGTCAATAGAGAACACGCCCTCCGTCACCTCGGTCAGCTCTGCTTCCTCGTTGTCGTACTCATCCTGAATATTACCCACGATCTCTTCCAGCAGATCCTCCATGGTAACCACGCCTGCAGTACCGCCATACTCATCCGAAATGATTGCCATCTGAATCTTCTCCCGTCGCATCCGCTGGAACACATCTCTGCACTTGGCGGATTCGGGCACGAATGTGACTTCCCGCATCATCGGAAGAATCGAGTTATCCCCTGCCGCGCCCACATAACGCAGCAGATCTTTCACCAGTACCACGCCCACGATCGTATCCACCGTACCTTCATAGACCGGGATACGGGAAAACCCTTTCTCACAGGCAAGCTTTGCCACAGCAAATGCAGTCGCATCCTTCGGCACGGCACTCATATCCTTGCGGTGCGTCATGACCTCCGATACCGTCACATCGTCAAAGGCAAATATATTATTAATCATCTCTCGCTGGCTTTCTTCAATGACACCTGTTTCGTTGCCCGCATCCACCAGCATACGGATTTCTTCCTCCGTGACCACCTCAGTATTTTCTGTTGCAGATATGCCAAACGCTCTGCACAGCAATTTCAGAATGCCGCCGGTCAGCCAGACAAAGGGCGCCAGGCAGAAGCAAAGTGCCCTGACAGAACCCACCGCAAACCGCGCAAAACCCTCGGGATTGTGGCGCGCCAGCCGTTTCGGCATCAAATCGGTAAAGACCGTCAGCACAAAAGCAGCGGCAAGCGTCAGCAGCAGACCGGCAAGCAGCACGCTGTCCCGAACGGGCAACAGCGAAGCCAGCGGTCTACCGAAAATCCCCAGTGTCAACACCCCAAGCCATAGCGCAGACAATATACGATGCGCCGTAAAACAGGTCAGCAGACGGCTCGGCTCGCGAATGATCTTCGCAAGCTTTCGCCACGCAGGGTCTGTCTCCGCAAGGGAATGTACCTTCGCATCATTGACCTCGGTCAGTGCAGCTTCACAGGCAGAAAACCACCCACGCAGCAAAACGCAAACGATAAGCAATGTAAGCAGCAGCCACAATCGGTCACCATCAATATCCATACAGCAAGAGAGATCCTTTCATTATCAGTTTTTCATAGATACTGCGCACAACAGTTCACTTTATATTATACGGTATCGCAGCATGATTGTCAAGCGGCACATTGAAAATTCACGAACTTTTACGGATATTTTCACGATTTCACCGCATAGAATGGCATAGCACTTACAG
This sequence comes from Oscillospiraceae bacterium, assembly GCA_016295145.1. Taxonomy (GTDB): domain Bacteria; phylum Bacillota; class Clostridia; order Oscillospirales; family Ruminococcaceae; genus Firm-04. The sequence continues at coordinate 59,400 of JAEDLR010000003.1, read as the reverse complement.
AAAGGCAGGATATTTATGGCACACGCAACACTGTTCCGGCAGATCACCGCCGTACTGTTGGCAATCCCGCTGCTGATGCCCATGCACATCGAAGCAGCCGCGCAGCCGCCCGATACCGCAGCAGCCGCGTATGTTTTAATGGATGCGCAGACAGGGCAGGTCATCTGCGGCAGTCACGAAAACCAAAAGCTACCCATGGCAAGCACCACCAAGATCATGACCACACTGCTGACACTGGAAAGCGGCAATCTGGACGACCCGTTTGTAGTAAATGCCGAAGCGATCCGCGTGGAAGGATCCTCTATGGGCTTACAGGAAGGCGATGTTGTTACCAAGCGCGTGTTATGTGCGGGTATGCTGCTGCCCTCCGGCAATGATGCCGCCAACGCATCGGCAGTGGCAGTGGCAGGCAATATCCCGAATTTTTTGCATCTGATGAACCGCCGCGCCGCAGAGATCGGCATGACGCGCACCTGCTTTGCATCGCCTTCCGGGCTGGACGCAGAGGGACACGGCGCATCGGCATATGATATGGCACTGCTGGCGCGTGTTGCACTGCAAAACCCCGATTTTGCGGAGATTTGCAGCCAAAAATCAGTGGAACTGTCTTTTGGAAATCCGCCCTATGTGCGCACATTATATAATACAAACAAGCTGCTTTCCATGTCGGAGGATATCATAGGTGTGAAAACTGGCTTCACCGATGCCGCAGGCCGTTGTCTGGTCAGCGCCTGCCAGCGTGACGGCACAACGCTCATCTGCGTCACACTCAACGATAAAAACGACTGGGCAGATCATCTTGCGTTGTATGATTACGGATTTTCCATTGCGGAAAGCTACACCGTGCCCCTTCCCTCGGATCTGTCCATACCGGTAGAAGGCGGCAAAAAAACAGGGGTATTCATTTACGCGAAAGAGCCGCTGACGCTAACCGCATGGAATGGCAAACCTGCCGCAATCACCGCAGATATTCTGCTTCCGCCGTTTCTCACCGCGCCCATCGCCAAAGGGGAAACGCTCGGCACACTGCGTTACACCGCAGGAAACAACATCATCATTGCCGAGCTGCCTTTATATGCTGCCGATGATGTCCCAATCAGCAGCCAAACAGAGCCACAGCCGTGGTGGGCAGTCTTGCTGGATCGGCTTTATGGGGTCGCATAAAGAATAAACGCGCCGCAAATCACATTTGCCGCGCGTTTTATTTATGCAGATATTTGCAGTTGGTACGGCCGAGGATATAATCCACGGAAACGCCGTAAAAATCCGCCAGAATCAGCAGATGCTCCACGGGGATGGTCTGATAGCCACGCTCGTATCGGGAATACACCGTCTGGCTGATGTGCAGCAGCTCCGCCACACGGGTCTGGTTCATGTCCATATCCTCGCGCAAATCTCGCAGCCTGTGAAAATACACAAAAACGCACCCCCTGTTTTAGTCAATCCGCCGATTTGCATTTAGAACCGTTCGGTACTATTGACTTTACCACATTTTTGTGATATTATGTTGGCGTTAGTACTTATTAGTACTAATACAAATCGAAATGGCTTGATGAAAAGGGGGGAAAATGGCATCGTCGGAGGATGATTACATTCGAGACATCGCAAGGAAAAAGGTAAATAAATGCAAAGCCATCGTCAAGATTCTTGACGAAAAGATTCGTCGATATGGTAGATAATGCCATCAAACACTAACTTTGAAAGGAGGCAATACTATGGCACAGCGAAAAACACGTGGTGATTGCACCGTTGGTTCTTTGGAAAAAAAGCTTGGCGTGGCTCCAGGAACCTTCCGCAATCCCGATGGTCGAGACACTCGTAGCGACAAAAAGCTTCGCACACTTCGTAATGAAGCTGAAAAAGCTAAGCGGAAGTAAACTCGTCCACTCAAACACAAAACCCGCCGCATCCGATGGATGCGGCGGGTTTTTTCGGTATTCGTTTCAGCAGAGGGAAATTAGCCCATCTCTGCGAAGTACTTGATGGTGCGAACCATCTGGCTGGTGTAGGAGTTCTCGTTATCGTACCAAGAAACAACCTGAACCTCGTACAGATCATCTGCAATCTTAGCAACCATGGTCTGGGTTGCATCAAACAGAGAGCCATAGGTCATACCGATGACATCAGAGGAAACGATCTGATCCTCGTTGTAGCCGAAGGAAGCAGATGCAGCAGCCTTCATAGCAGCATTGATGCCCTCCTTGGTCACATTATCACCCTTGACAACAGCGGTCAGGATGGTGGTGGAACCAGTGGGAACAGGAACACGCTGTGCAGAACCGATCAGCTTGCCGTTGAGCTCAGGAATCACCAGACCGATTGCCTTCGCAGCACCGGTGGAGTTGGGAACGATGTTTGCAGCACCTGCACGGGCACGACGGAAGTCGCCCTTGCGGTGGGGGCCATCCAGGATCATCTGATCACCGGTGTAAGCATGAATGGTGCTCATGATACCGGACTGGATGGGAGCGTAATCGTTCAGAGCCTTTGCCATAGGAGCCAGGCAGTTGGTGGTGCAGGATGCTGCAGAAATAATGGTATCAGCAGCGGTCAGCGTTTTCTCGTTGACAGAGAATACGATGGTGGGCAGATCGTTACCTGCGGGAGCAGAAATAACAACCTTCTTTGCGCCTGCATCAATGTGAGCCTGAGACTTCTCCTTGGAGCAGTAGAAGCCGGTGCACTCCAGAACAACATCAACGCCAATCTCGCCCCAGGGCAGATCCTTTGCGTCCTTCTCAGCGTAGATCTTCAAGGTCTTGCCGTCTACGGTGATGGTGCCAGCCTCGTCATCGGCAGCAACAGTGTGCAGATTCTCACCGATTCTGCCGCAGTAGCCGCCCTGAGCGGTATCATACTTCAGCAGCTGAGCCAGCATGGAGGGCTTGGTCAGGTCATTGATTGCAACAACCTCATAACCCTCTGCGCCGAACATCTGGCGGAATGCGAGACGGCCGATACGGCCAAAGCCATTGATAGCAACTTTAACGGACATTGGAATTACCTCCTGATGATTATGATAGTTCTATTTTACACCATTTTTTTCAAAAATGCAAGTGCTTTGATAAAAAAATAACAGGCAAGCCCGAAAAAGCCGCGATTTGTGCATCTTGCAGCAGAAATGCTGCTGTTTTTTGTTGATTATCACAAATTCCAAAAAATGCGCAGGAAACGCTCGCAAATTGCCGCAAAATCGTGTATAATGGTAACGGCGATATATGATGCCCTTACCGCCATATCATCCTGCAGCTTCTGTGGGAAGCCACGAGAAAGGGAAGATATTATGAAATTTTCCAAACAGCAGGCCGATGCGCTGGATTGCCTGTACGGCAACAACTCGCCGGCAATGTGCGCTGTCACACAGGATATGCAGTTGCTATGGAGCAACCGTTGCTTCGAGCAGCGTTTTCTGCTGCTAGTACAAGCCGCGGATGAGGCTTCCGACCATGTTGTGCTGCAAAACTGCATGGATATTCCGCTGTTTGACGGCAACGAATACATTTACTGCACCGTTGAAAAAATGTTTTTGTCCTCCATCGGCGAGGCGCCAAAGCAGCAACCGGATACTGTATTCCTTGTGCATATTGACGAAGCCGATCCGGAACCCGATTATTATTTGTTGCGGTTTCGCACAGAGCCTGTACTTTCTCTGACCCATGACGCCGGCACTGAAATGCTCATCAGCTGTGCCGGAGAATGCCGTGCCGCAGCGGAGCAATCGCTGTATGCGCTCAACGCGGTGCATCAACTGGTCACAAAGAACCGTTGCAACGATATGAGCATCGGCGCGATAGATCAAATGCTGGCTGCCTGCTACCGTTTTCTCAATCAGGCGGTGCGCTTTGAGGAGCTTTCATGGTACGGTGATGCAGATATGCATCGCATCGGCGAGGATGAACCGCTCGCATTCACCGTATATCTTCGCACGCTCTTTCAATCTATCGGCAAGATCGCAGGCGATCTGCTGCCCGTTACCTATACAGCCGATGATGAACCGGTCTGGGTCAAGGTCAACGAAGAACGCCTGATGTTTACGGTTCTTTCGCTGTTTCAGACAGTGCATAAAAGCAGCGCGCCGGGCTGTCGGATCGTCGCCCACTGCGGACGCGAAAACGATGATGCTGTACTAACCATGCGTGCCGAAAAAAGCAGCGGCAACGATTCCGGACGGGTACACGCACTCAACCGTTCGTATCTTGACGAAACGCCGCTTTCCAATGAGGCACTGATGCGCCGCTTCTGCAAGCAGTACGGTGCGCGTATCACCCTTCAGCCGGGGGTGGCAGGCAAGGTGTATGCCCTGCGCATCCCACTGACCGAACAGCACGGCATCACCTTTGAAAGCCCTGCCAATTCACAGGATGACGGGCACTTCGGAACGGTCGGCACCATGCTTTCCGCCATGGTGGATTTTCACCACACAGGCGGCATTTAGATTTTGCATTCGTACAATCAGATAGAAACGGATATCGTGATAAATATACCTGCGCAATGTGTTCTGACAGAGGATGACGGTCTTGCGGTACAAATTTGTACCGTGATGATGACGCGGGTCGGTTCTCATCCGACATTTGCGGCAGTGCATGGACGATGTATCATTTTTGTCAAAAATGCGCAGCCAGTTTTATATAACAGATAGTTTCGTTGTTTTGCACGAATCCGCACCGTCATTTTTGTGTAACCTGCACTTCACAAATTGTTCATGATTCTATTGACAATTGTGCCCGATTGTGCTATACTAATATTGAAATATGGGCAGTTGTCATTCTTTTTGCATACTGCTGCCTGCATCTCACTCAAAAGGAGGGGTTTTTCTATGTCAACAAAAAAGAAAACCGCCCGCGCAAAGGGCTTTACATTGATCGAACTGATCGTTGTGATTGGTATTATCGGCGTGCTGCTGCTGGTCGCCATTCCCACCATCAGTTCCTATATGCGCCGTAGCCGTCTGAAATCTTCAAACGCCAACGCCAAGTTGATTTTCAACTCGATTCAGACCATTTGTCAGGAGCTTGAATTTGCTGAGCGCGATGATCCTGTAACGACTTTCTACGGCAGTGAGCCCATGCTGGACGGCACAGGCAATCCCGTAAAGAAAAACGGCAAGGATGTTATGCTTGGCATTACCGACGGCCACATGATCGTGTACTCCATCGACGGTGCGGCAACTGCCACCGTATGGCAGGATACGGATCATGACGGCACTGTGGACACCGCCGAATCCGCCACATTCAACACCGCACTGACCAACACTCTGAACGACGATTCTACCCGTTCTTCTTTCATGAACCGTATGGAGCGTCTGTTTGCAGGTCAGAACGAAACCTCGTGGGTGGCTTATATTAACGGTTTCCAGGTCATGGCTGTGATCTGTGCCGATACCAGCACCAACCGCTATGTCGGTGCATACCCCATCAACACAACCGATGTGTTCGGAGAAGTGACCGAAGCCGCCGGGCTGGACGATATGAATAATATCAACGCATTTATGAGCGATCCGAACTTCTTCACCAACTTCCGCACGGCATTTGTGGATCCTGCATGGGATTGATTTCCCCATTTCCTCATAAAAGCAAACGAGATGTTCATCGGAACATCTCGTTTTTTGTGTGTTTCCACGATATTTCTCTGCCGACTTGCAAAGAAAATTTATGAATGCTATAATAGGGGTATTCAAGAACCAGATGAAGGAAGTATAAAATATGTCCGTTACGCAAACGCAATCTACCGAAAACAAGATGGGCGTCAAACCCGTAACACCGCTTCTGCTGCAAATGGCACTGCCCATAATGCTCTCGATGCTGGCGCAGTCGCTGTATAATGTTGTGGATAGCATATTTGTTTCCCAGATCAGCGAGGAAGCCCTGACTGCCGTTTCCCTTGCATTTCCCGTCCAAAACCTGATGATCGCCTTTTCAGTGGGCACCGGCGTGGGTATCAACGCGCTGCTCTCACGCAATCTGGGCGAGAAGGATTATAATGGAGCCAACCGTGTAGCAGTTCATGGTATGCTGTTGGAAATCTTTACCTCACTGCTGTTCATAATATTCGGCCTGTTCTTTACCGCCGCATTCATGCATTCACAGACAAACATTGAAGCGATCCGTCAGCACGGCATTGATTATCTGCGCATCGTTACCGTCGGCGGAACGGGGTTGTTTATACAGGTTGCTTTCGAGCGTTTGCTGCAATCCACAGGCCGCACCGTCGCCTCCATGGCGATGCAGTTGGTTGGCGCGCTGACCAACATTCTCATGGACTGGCTGCTGATTTTCGGCATCGGGCCGTTCCCTGCGCTGGGTATCGCAGGCGCAGCCTATGCAACCATTCTCGGTCAATGGCTAGCGGCACTGGTCGGATTCTTCCTCAACCGCTACCTCAACAAGGAGATCAAGCTGCGTTTCAAGGGATTTCACATTGCATGGGGCACGGTGGGGCGTATCTACGCGGTTGGTCTGCCCTCCATCCTCCTTACTGCGCTCAGTTCTGTGATGACCTTTGGCATGAACCGCATTCTCATACGCTTCTCCGAAACCGCAGTTGCCGTGTTCGGCGTATACTTCAAGCTGCAAAGCTTTGTATTTATGCCCATATTCGGCATGAACAACGCTATGGTGCCGATTCTTGCATACAATTACGGTGCCCGCAAGCCAAAGCGCATTATCGCAACCATGCGTACTGCCATGGTCTGCGCCGTCACCATTATGATACTGGGTCTGTGCATCTTCCGATTTGCTACGAAACGATTGCTGATGCCCTTTGATCCCTCCGAGGAGATGCTGAACATCGGCATCCCTGCGTTGCAGATCATCAGTCTGTCCTTTTTGGTGGCAGGCATTAACATTATCTCAATCTCGTCCTTTCAGGCACTGGGTGACGGTCTGATCAGTCTGCTGGTTGCAGTGATCCGTCAACTGTTTCTGCTGCCCATGGCGCTGCTGCTTTCAGAAACAGGCGAACTTTCGCTGATCTGGTGGGCGTTTCCCATTGCAGAGGGCGTTGATCTGCTCATCGCACTGATTTTCCTGTATCGCCAAAACAAGAAGAAAATCGAGCCGCTTGCTGCCGCTGCCAAGGCAACAGAAGCCACTGTATAATCTGCCATCCGCAATTGAAAGGGAGGTCACATCATGCTGCAACTGCTTGCCGCACTGCCAATGCAGGAATACTGGCGTTACCTGTTGACGGGGATTCCCACCGTACTGCTGCTTGGACTGTTCTGCCGTATGCTAGGCAGACTGATTACACCTTTTGCCGAATGGGTCAGCTTCACGGGAGAATGCCTTTCCGCCACGCCCAACGAACATGGCACGCTTTTGCGAGTGCAGTTTGCAGACACCAATCATCTACACCACACTGCCGCTTTTCTCACCGATCATCCGAGCGCCTCAGACATACAGCAGGGAGATGCCGTAAAAATCGCATTGCGTGCCAAGACATTTGCCGCCGGAGAATATCCGGACAGCACCCCCGAACCGATACGATTGCGCAGCATATATCTGGCAGCGGAGAAAAACCTTCTGCTGCGCCGCAAGCTGGGCAAAGAGCTCTGCATTGGTATGTTCAGTTGCGGCGTTGCATTTGCGCTGTTTTATCTTGCTATGCAAATATTCTTCTAAGGAGGTACTGCCATGATCGCAACCGTAACGCTGAATCCTGCGATGGATTATACCGTATCGCTGACGCAACCCCTGCAAAAGGATACCGTCAACCGCACGGCTACCGAGCAGCTCACCCCGGGCGGCAAAGGCATCAATGTTTCCGTGATCTTGCATCGACTAGGCGCAGATACCACCGTGCATGGTCTGCTTGCCGGCATGACAGGTCAAATGATTGCCCACGCAGTCAGCGATTTGCATATCCCTGCCCAATGGCTGGTGCTGCCTGAAGGCAGCAATCGCATCAACATGAAGCTGACCGATGCTGATGGCACAACGGAGATCAACGGCAGCGGCATTGCGCTGCAAGAAACAGTATTGCAGACGCTCATCGCGCAGTTGCAAGCCTATGGCAAAGACGATATCATTGTGCTGGCAGGCAGTATCCCGAAAGGGGCGCGCACCTCACTGTACGGCGATATTATGGAGCAACTGCGGCATACAGGCGCACAATTTGCTGTGGATGCCGAGGGCAACGCGTTGCGTGAGGCACTTTCCCGTCAGCCTTTGATCATCAAGCCCAATCTTTCGGAGCTTTGCGATCTGTTTGCGGTAACCTCCATCGCCTCCGATGCCGATTTGCTGCACTATGCCAAACAGTTGCAGAGCATGGGTGCGCGCAATGTACTGATTTCTCTGGGTGGCGACGGCGCGTTTCTGCTCACCGAGCATGGGCAGCATTACCGTATGGCAGCCCCACAGGGCAAGCCCCGAAGCACCGTTGGCGCAGGCGATTCCATGCTGGCAGGCTGGCTTGCCGGCTACGCAAAGGGCTGCTCCGCGGAAGAATGTCTTCGCATGGGCATTGCCTGCGGCTCGGCTACGGCATTTTCTCCATGGCTGGCAGAAAAAGAAACCATTCGCTTCTATTACGCCAGAAAGCAAATATAACGAAAAAAGCACTTCATGCCATTGAAGTGCTTTTATTCTGTGCAGCAGATATGCCCAATGAGCCGGAAATTATCGGTTTGTGAGTTTGCTCGGTTTATCCGTCAAGGTGAGATCAAATACTGCACCGCAATCCTTACAGGCGCAGCAGGCAATATAGGAACTCTTTAGCACAATACCGCTTTGCGTGTCAGGGATAAATGTAAATCCCCGCGAGGCACTTAAGCTGCCTGTCATAATATCGTTGCTCCCACATTTGGGGCATTGTTTGCTTTCCACGAGATTTCCTCCTTTTATTGTTGCTGATCAAACATAGAAAACAACTGAACAGTCATTTCCCGTGACAGCATATTGACCGCATCACTTTGCGTTGCAGCAAAGAATACTTCAGATATTCTTATTACATGCCGCTTTCATTGCTCTCACATAATCGCCGATATGCTTCGGGGCATCTTGGCCATATTCAGCCAATATCTTTATGATAGCCGAACCTACGATAGCGCCATCAGCGATTGCCGACATTGCTCCCGCTTGTTCAGGAGTAGAGATGCCAAACCCAATTGCACAGGGAATATCGGTATTTTCTCTGATTACTTTTACAATAGAGGTCAAATCTGATTTGATTTCATTTCTCACACCGGTTACGCCAAGGCTGGAAACCAGATAGATAAACCCATCAGCATCTTTCGCAATCATTGCAATGCGATGATCCGATGTTGGTGCAATCAACGAAATCAGGTCAACACCATATTGCTTGCATATCGGTAAGAAATCTTCTTTTTCTTCATAAGGCAGATCGGGCAGAATGATACCGTCAACGCCCGTTTCCCGACAGGTTGCAATAAACCGTTGCGCACCATATGAAAATACGACATTAACATATGTCATAAACACAAATGGAACCGTAATATCCTTCCGCAATCTTCTCACAAGGTCAAACACCTTATCGGTTGTCGTGCCTGCGGATAATGCTCTGATATTCGCTTCCTGTATCACAGGGCCTTCGGCTGTCGGGTCAGAAAAGGGAATGCCAAGTTCGATCAGATCGGCGCCGTTTGCAACCATTGCCCGAACGGCTTTTTCTGTCGTTTCCATATCCGGATCGCCACAGGTGATAAACGGAATAAACGCCTTTTTGTTTTCAAATGCCTTCTGAATATTACTCATAAATATCCTCCCCTCGATATCTTGCGATTGCGGCGCAGTCTTTGTCTCCTCTGCCGGAAATGGTGATGACGATGATCTGATCCTTATCCATGCGCGGTGCTTCCTTCATTGCATAAGCCACAGCGTGTGCGGATTCAATGGCAGGAATAATGCCTTCCACTCTGGATAAGTACTCAAAAGCGTTTACAGCCTCATCATCTGTAATCGCAACATATTCTGCTCTGCCGATATCGTGCAGATATGCGTGCTCGGGCCCTACGCCGGGATAATCAAGTCCGGCAGAAATAGAGTAAACAGGCGCGATCTGCCCGTACGCATCCTGGCAGAAGTAGGATTTCATGCCATGGAATACGCCGAGTTTTCCTGTATTGATCGTTGCGGCAGTTTCAAATGTATCAATTCCTCTGCCTGCTGCTTCGCAGCCAACAAGCCGTACTTCCGTATCGTTGATAAAGTGATAGAAACTGCCCATGGCATTGGAGCCGCCTCCGACGCAGGCAATTACCATATCGGGCAGGCGATTCTCCTTTGCCATGATCTGCAGCTTGGTTTCTCTGGAAATAACAGCCTGGAAATCTCTTACCATAGACGGGAAAGGATGCGGTCCCATCACCGAACCCAAGCAATAATGGGTATCGTCAATGCGTGAAGTCCATTCACGCATTGCCTCTGAAACAGCGTCTTTCAGCGTTGCAGTGCCTGTTCTGACCGGAATGACATCCGCTCCCAGGAGTTTCATACGATAAACATTCAATGCCTGTCGTTTGGTATCTTCCTCGCCCATAAACACAACACATTCCATGCCCATCAATGCGGCGGCAGTTGCTGTTGCGACGCCGTGCTGACCTGCACCTGTTTCAGCAATCAGTCTTGTTTTGCCCATTTTTTTTGCCAACAGCGCCTGCCCCAGAACATTATTGATCTTGTGCGAACCGGTATGATTGAGATCTTCGCGCTTTAAGTAAATTTTCGCACCGCCCAGCTCTTTGGAAAGCTTTTCTGCATAGTAGAGCCTTGAGGGACGGTTTGCATATTCGTTGAACAATGCCGTGAGTTCCCTGTTGAACGCAGGATCGTTTTTATAGAAATTGTATGCTTGCTCCAGTTCAATGACAGCATTCATCAGTGTTTCAGGGATATACTGACCTCCGTGCTGACCGAATCGGCCGCTTTTATTCGTCATTTTTTCTTCCTCCTCGTATCTGTTTCACGAATTCTTTCATTTTTTCCGGATCCTTACAACCGTTTGTTTCAAGCAACGAGCTTGCATCTACAGCATAAGGCATATACATATCAATGAGCTCTGCCACATTCTCACAGCCGATTCCGCCGGCAAGAAAATATGGGCGAGTTATCTGTGCGATCAGTGTATGATCAAAGGGCTTCCCTGTTCCCCCGCCGGAGTCCAACAGGATATAATCGGCGGCAGAATGATTTGCTTTTGCAATGTCCTCGACAGAGGTGATCCTGAACGCCTGCATGATTTTACATTTTATCTGTTTGCGCAGGGCATTGATATCATCATTGGTTTCATTTCCGTGCAGTTGCGGAATACTGATGACACCGTTACGAACGAGCTGCGCAATCTGTTCGGTGTTCTCATTGACAAACACCCCTACGGGAACAATATGTCTGTCCAGCTTTTCACGCAGCATCAGGGCCTGTTCGGGGCTGACATATCGTTTGCTGTTCTTCGCAAACACAAATCCGATATAATCCGGCAGCAGCGCATTGACCGCTTCAATATCACATTCACGGGTAAGACCGCAGATTTTAATTTTCGTCATATGCTCCCCGCAGTTCCGCCAGTTTTTTTGCTTTGTTTTCTGCTTTCATCAGCGCCTCACCGATCAGCACAGCGTCCACGCCTGCCTCTCGCAGCTTTGCAATATCCTCGGCGGAATGCACACCGCTTTCCGATACAAAGATGATATCAGCCGGCACCAGAGAACGAAGTCTTCGGCTGTTCTCCGTATCAACAGAAAAATCCTTCAGATTTCGGTTGTTGACGCCGATGATTCTTGCTCCGGTATGCATGGCAGTCTTGATTTCAGCCTCATCGTGCGCTTCCACAAGGGCTGAAATGCCCAAATCATCGCAGATTCTGATATCATCCGCGATCTGCTGTTCTGTCAGTATCGAACAGATCAGCAGCACTGCCTTTGCACCCATCAGCTTTGCTTCATAGATCATATATTCATCTACAGTAAAGTCTTTTCGCAGGCATGGGATATTCACCGCAGCAGCGATTTCTCTCAGGTATTCGTCACTGCCAAGAAAGCGTGTCGGTTCTGTCAATACCGATATACAATCTGCGCCGGCTTTTTCGTATTCTGTGGCAATCTCCACATAGGGGAAATGCTCTGCAATCACGCCTTTTGACGGCGATGCTTTCTTACACTCACAGATAAACGCCATGGACGGTTTTTTCAGGACCTTTTCAAAGGAAAAGTCTCCTCTTTCCATGCCCAATGCCATTGCTCTGATCGTCTCGGCAGAAAGCTTTGCTTTTGCCTTCTCCGTGCGGCGTCTTGCCTGTGCTGCAAGTTCATCGAGTATCGTCATTTCGTACCTCATTTGTTGGAAAGCGCTGCCAGTTGATCGAGTGTAGCGATCGCCTTGCCGCTGTCAATGGTTTCCCTTGCGAGTCTGATGCCGCCCTCTATCGTATCCGCTTTGTCTGCAATACATAATGCTGCGCCACAGTTTAACAGCACTGCATTCAGCTTATGCCCTTTTTCTTTTCCGCTAAGAATGGCACGTGTAATTGCGGCATTTTCTTCAGGGGTTCCGCCACGCAGATCCGCTCTTGTACAGCGTTCAAAGCCGAACTGTTCCGGGGTGATCTCATAGGTTTTTAACCAACCGTCCGAAAATTGCGTGACAGTAGTGGGTGCGGACAAAGAGAGCTCGTCAAACTTATCCTGACCGTAAACAACCATGCCCTTTCTTACGCCTAGCTTCATGAGCACTTGTGCAAGGGGCTGAACCAATGACGCATCGTAGACGCCAAGCAACTGTCTTTTCGGGCTGGCGGGATTGGTCAGAGGACCCAGAATATTGAACACGGTTCTGAACCCAAGTTCTCTGCGGATCGGCCCGACATATTTCATTGAGGTATGGTATTTCTGCGCAAAGAAAAAGCAGAAGCCGACTTCATTGAGGAGCTCGATACACTTTTCAGGCTCAAGATTGATGTTGACCCCAAGAGCCTCAAGACAGTCCGCAGTGCCACAGGCAGAGGAAGCGGCTCTGTTGCCGTGTTTTGCAACCTTGACGCCGGCAGCTGCGCATATCAGCGCAGAAGTGGTGGAAATGTTGATACTGCAAGCACCATCTCCACCGGTTCCAACGATTTCGAGCAAATCCATATCATTTGGAACTTTTTCTGCTTTATCTCTCATCGCTGCCGCACAACCGGTGATTTCTTCAATGGTTTCAGCTTTTGTGCTTTTGGTGGAAAGGGCAGCAAGGAAAGCAGCATTCTGTGTCTGAGAGGTTTCACCGCTCATAATCTCAGTCATAACGGTGTAAGCCTCATCATAGGACAAATCCTGTTTGTCTACAATTTTGATAATTGCCTCTTTGATCATAGTAGTATCCTCCTTACAAATTGATAAAGTTTTCCAGTATTCTTCTGCCCTGGGGCGTCATAATGGATTCCGGGTGAAACTGCACACCAAAAATCGGGAACTCTTTGTGCTCCACCGCCATGATTTCTCCATCATCGGTCACGGCTGTGATTCTCAGACAATCGGGCATCGTGTCCTTTTCCGCAGCCAAAGAATGATACCGCGCAACCAGACTCTTTTCGGGAATACCCTTGAAAATTGGCGAAGCACGAAAGGTGACCTCGGATTGTTTTCCGTGCATCAATTCCTTTGCGTAAGTAATGACCGCACCGTAAGCATTGCATATTGCCTGATGTCCAAGACAGACACCCAAAGTCGGTATCCTCTTAGAAACAGTTTTTGCCGTTTCTACGATGATGCCCGCATCCTCCGGTCTGCCGGGCCCCGGTGAAAGAATAATCTTCTCGGGGGAAAGCTGCCTGATCTCCCCGACTGTCATTTCATCGTTTCTGATCACTTTGATATCGCGATGAATCTCACCAATCATCTGATACAGATTATAGGAAAAGCTATCGTAATTATCAATCAGCAGAATCATAGATTTTCCTCCTCAGCCTGTTTTAAAGCGGCTACGACCGCGCCCGCCTTGTTAATGCATTCCTGATACTCATTTTCCGGAATACTATCGGCAACAATTCCTGCGCCGCTTCTGACGAATACCTTTCCGTTTTTCTTATATGCAATTCTGATGGCAATGCAGGTATCAAGATTGCCCGTAAAGCTGATATAGCCGATTGCGCCGCCATAAATGCCCCGCTTATTCTGTTCAAGCTCGGCGATCAATTGACAGGCTCTGATTTTCGGTGCACCGGAAAGGGTTCCTGCAGGGAGAACTGCCCTTACGGCGTCAAGTGCATCATATTCCTGTCGGATCGTTCCTCGCACCGTAGAGCCGATATGCATCACATGGGAATACCGTTCAATGGAGTGCAGCTTTTCCACGCAAACAGAGCCGAATTCGCTGATCTTCCCCAGATCGTTTCTTCCTAAATCAACCAACATATTGTGTTCAGAAAGCTCTTTTTTATCACTGAGCAGGTTCTGTTCCAGGGCCTTATCTTCTTCGTCTGTTTTTCCTCTCGGTCTTGTTCCTGCCAGCGGGAAGGTGTGAAGCGTTCTGCCATCCAGTTTGACCAGTGTTTCCGGAGAAGCACCCGCGACTTCCACATCCGTTCCGGAGAAATAGAACATATAGGGGGAGGGATTGATTGTTCTCAGAATACGGTAGGTATTCAGCAGGCTGCCTGAAAAATCAGCGGATAAACGGTTGGAAAGCACAATCTGAAAGATATCACCTTCACGGATATAGTGTTTTGCTTTGCGAACCATGGCACAGTATTCCTCTTTTTGAAACAGGGGCGTCACCTCGCTGAGGAGCTTTCCGCTCTGCTCGGTTGTTTCCGTGCCGTTCTTTAAGAGGCTGACGAGATTCTTCAGTTCAATCACAGCTCTGTTATATTCGGTTTCGCAGTCACTGAGCCTGATATTTACCATCAGAATGATTTTCTGCCTGTAATTATCAAAGGCAATGACTTTATCAAAGAACATCAGGTCAACATCCTTGAAATTTTCGGTATCGGGCGTGTTGTTTTTCAAAGTTTTTTCGCTGTAGCTCAAAAAGTCATAGGAGAAATACCCTACCAGACCGCCCGTAAATGTAGGCAGATCGTCGATTACAGGGCTCTTGTAATTGTTTAAGATTTCACGAATTTTCTCTGCTGGATCATCGGTGGTGATTCTGGTGTCGCCGATCTTCATTTCATCGCCTTTGCAGGTTATTTCAAACTTCGGCTCGAAGCCAAGGAAAGTATAACGCCCCCATTTTTCCTTGCTTTCTGCCGATTCAAGCATATAGCAATGCGTTGAGATATTTTTCAATATTTTCAGCGCGCGTATGGGTGTACAGAAATCGGAAAGGATCTCACAGCGAATCGGCATAATATCATAATTCTGTTTCTGATATTCCTTGACAGCTTCAAAACTTGGCGTAATTTTCATAATAACCTCCTTACAATGCCACAAAAAAGTCCTTGACAGAACAATACAGCTCTGTCAAGGACGAATAAACAATATCCGTGGTGCCACCTTGATTCACGGCATAACGCCGTGCACTTTACGGAGTACCAACATACTCCTGATCACTTACGCAGATCCATGCGTCGCGGTTTTATCGGCATCTCCACCGACCGCGCCCTCCGCGGGCCATTTGACGACCTGTGTTTTGCGCGGCTCTCACCCTCCCGCACTCTCTGGATAAGCATAATCGCCTTTATCTCCGCATCAACGGTTTCTGCTTGCATTATAGCACAATGCAAATTGTTTGTCAATAGCTTTTTTGAAATTATTTCGAGCGGCGTGTAGGCTTGCAATTGGTCTTGTTTTTTTTCGATATCAGTGTTATAATGTTCCATAAGGGAACGCTGTTTGCTGTTCCCAGCAAATCGGGCTATGTCGATTTGGAAAAGCCCCGGTTTTCCTCATCACGATTGCAGCACAAATGTTTAGAAAGGGAGAATATAATGAAACTTGTTTTTGCATACCTGTACTCTATGGATAGAATGACATTGCTGCTTGCATTGTTCATCATCCTGTATTTTATCGGAATGGCAGTGTGGCACGCGGTAATTAAGAAAAAAAACGGGTCTATGCAGTTGTGGCGGATGCTGTCTTTTCTTCCGTTGGCACTTTGCGCTGTTCATTTTGTTTTCAGTAGTTTCAGAGGAAATGCCGGCTTGTCCGTGACGATCTTTTTCCCGTTCTACATAGGTGCTGCGGCTATTGCATTATGGCAGTTTGCCGCAAACACAAAAGCGCTGTACAAAGTTTCATCTGCAATTGTGGGAACAGCGACGGTTGTGGGGTTTGTCTTTGGTTTCTTTCATATGACTGTCAGCAATTATATGGTTCATTTGTGCAACAGTTCGCGAGCAGGTTATACCGAATCGTTTGATAAAACTGTTGCAGATATGCAAGCGCATTATGTCATGAACGAATGGAAAGAAATCGATTATGACAGAATAGCGGAAGTGATCAGACCAAAGATTGAGATTGCAGAGAAAAACAGCGATCCCGTCGCGTATTACAAGGCTATCTATGAATATATTACAATGTTCCACGACAGCCATATGTGGATAGGACCGCTTGACGCAGAGGGAAGTGCAATATACAATCAGGCATACAAGGAAATGGCTGGAAACGACTACGGTTTTTCGCTCTTTACCATAGATACCGGCGAGACGATTGCTATTATGGTGGAAGAAGGCAGCGAAGCGAATGCGCTCGGAATCAACAATGGAACCGTAATTACCAAGTGGAACGGCATAGAAATCGACAAGGCAATCAGTGAATCCGATTGCATTTTAGCATCGACCTGTCCTGTTAAGGCAAATGAAGATATGGTTAAGCCCATTTACTTTGCAGGAACGGGTGGAGAAACAGTAGAGGTTTGTTTTATGGATGAAAGCGGCAACGAACAGTCTGTGAGCATCAGCCGCATGGGATCTTACGATAAGAGAATGGATCAAACACTGCAAAGATTTTTCAATCAATATGAGTTTGATTGGGAGGCGTTTGCCCAGATGAGCGATAACGAAAAACAGTCTGCATTTGAAGCATTGAAAGCTGCCAATGAGAATTTCCGCTCGGAGATGCTTACGGACAACTGTGGCTATTTAGCGATCACCGTAGAAGAATATGATACTGTCGGCGATGTGATTGCTGAAATCAAAGGCCAATATCCCGATATCACAGAGCTTGTCAATGCAAAATTAGAAGAGCTTCAGGCACAGGGTATGACCGAGCTGGTTCTGGACCTGAGAAATAACGGTGGCGGTTATCCGATTATTATGTGCGAGGTAGTTTCGTTGTTTACGAACGATGAGATTGATATGGGCTGTGATGCATTAAAAATGAATGGCGAGTATATCACTGTTGCGGAGTATAGCGTTAAAGCAGACGGCAGATGGGCTGATTTGCCAGTTATTGTTCTGACAAACTCGCAGTGCGGCAGCAGCGGTGATGGATTTGTCTATGCCCTTTCAAAGTGTCCGAATGTAACAACAATGGGAATCACCTGTTCGGATGGAATTTATCAAAGCATTGGTGGGTTTATTGTGTTGCCCGACAGTCATCTCTATCTTCATTTTCCTATTTTTTACTCTTTGGATAGCAATGGAGAATTGATGATAGACACAAGAGCTGACCGCCTTACGAGAATTCCTCTAGATGCGTACATTCCGGTGACAAAGGAAGCCGCTTTGATCATTTTCGGGGAAAATGATCGGGATTATGAAGCAGAGTATGCGGTGCATTATCTGGATACTCCATGATGAATGAAACACCCCCCGGAAGCAATCCGATCGTATCGTTTTCTGCCAAGGAAAGTATCTGACAGTCATCACCGTGTATGCATTCCCCGAAAAGCAAAAAGGCTCTGGCAGCAAGGAATCCGGTTGAATCCCCTGTTGCCAAAACCCTTGACCGATCAAAGCTTGTTCAATAGAAAAAACAAAGGTGCGTGATCAGTGAATGCAACTGGTTACGCACCTTTTGTTGAAGACAATTGCACCCCGAAACCCAAATGCGTATTCGTGCATTTTACGCATTAGGTGTTGGCGGCAAGCCCTTGTTTTGAAAATACACAAATTGCGGCACAATTCCGCTCATGCCGCAACTCGTGTACTTTGGGACGAAAAAACGCTCCGGTTTATTTGTCATCGAATTCGCTGACCAGCGAGGAAACCGTCTGCTTGGCGTCACCATAGATCATAACTGTGTTATCATTGGTAAATAGCGGGTTTTCCACGCCGGAGAAACCAGTGCCCTTGCCGCGCTTCAATACAAATACTGTTCGCGCTTCGTAGGCATTGATGATCGGCATACCATACAGCGGAGAGGACTCATCGTTCTGTGCTGCAGGGTTGACAACGTCGTTTGCACCAATGACGATTGCCACATCGGTATTTGCCATCTGTGGATTCATCTCGTCTGCGGTCTTGAGCTGCTCATACGGCACATTTGCCTCCGCCAGCAGAACATTCATATGACCGGGCATACGGCCTGCAACCGGGTGAATCGCAAAACTGACCTCTGCGCCGTTTTCTTCCAGCTTATCGCAAAGCTCCTTGACCGCGTGCTGTGCCTGTGCGACCGCCATACCATAGCCAGGGATGAACACAACGGACGAAGCCGCTTCCAGAATCAGATATGCGTCCTCGACGGACATTGCCTTCGGCTCCTTGTCGCTGTCTGCGCCGCCCTTTGCCTTCTTGGCACCGAAGCTTCCGAACAGCAGCGAATACAGGGTGCGATTCATCGCCTTGCACATAATCAGCGTCAGGATCAAACCGGATGTACCGACCAGACATCCCGAAACAACCAGCACGGAATTCTGAATCGCCAGACCTGCGAACGCCGCTGCCAAGCCAGAAAACGCATTGAGCAAGGAAATGATAACAGGCATATCGCCACCACCAATTGTGACGACCATAGTCAAGCCAAGGATCAGATAGGTTGCCGTGACAGCTACAATGCCGATAAAGCCAAGCTGCACATTGCTGCCGCTGAACGCATACAAGCAGACGCCCACAAGACCGACAATTGCAAGCACGGCATTCAGGGCATTTTTCGCCGGTATGGTGACCGACTTTTTGAACATCTTGCCAGAAAGCTTGCCCCATGCAACGATGGAACCGGTAAACGCGATTGCACCGATCGCAATGGTCAGACCAAGCGTAATGCCATCAAAGGGAACGGCATCTGCACCGACGGTACGGTTGTTTGCGTATTGCGCAAGTGCTACCAACAGCGAAGAGAGACCGCCGAAGCCATTGAACAAAGCAACCAGCTGCGGCATTCCGGTCATTTCGACCTTTTTTGCCCAGACTGCACCGATGATGCTGCCGACTGCAATCGCCGCTGCAATCATCAGATAACTGGTCCATCCTGCTGCCATAACCTGCTTCTCAAATAACACCGTAATAACGGCAATCAGCATACCGACAGCAGAAAGCCCGTTGCCCTTCCGTGCAGTATCAGCCTTACCGAGCAGCTTGATGCCGCGGATAAACAGCACTGCCGATACCATATAAAGAACGGTGATGATAACATCTCTCACTTCTTATTGTCCCCCTTTTTCTTGAACATACCAAGCATTCTGTCCGTCACCAGATAGCCGCCGACTACATTGATCGTTGCAAGCACGATGGCAACAACACCGAATATAATACCAATTGTGCTGCTCGGTGCGAGAACAGCAACAGCAGTTGCGGACATCGCGCCGACGATGGTAATGCCGGAAATTGCGTTTGTACCGGACATCAGAGGTGTATGGAGCTGTGAGGGGACTTTGGAAATCAGTTCCACGCCTAAAAATCCCGCAATGACAAATACAAAAATGAGTAACATGATCTCGCCCATTTTAGTTCTCCTTAAACCGTTCGTGAATGATCTTTCCGCCCTGTGTCAACAGACACCCGCGCATGATCTCGTCATCCAGATTGACCTTGAATTCCTTTGCTTCCTTGTCGTAGAAATGCGTGAGAAATGCTGTGAAGTTGCCGGAAAGCATCTTAGAGGCATCGAAGGGAACCTGACGCTCAAGCAAATCACCGGACATAATAATAACGCCGTTGTCTGTCACAACTTCCTCAAACAGCTTTGAGCCTTCCACATTGCCGCCGCCCGAAACTGCCATATCGACAATGATCGAGCCGGGCTGCATACGATCAATGACATCCTTGCCGATCAGGCGCGGTGCCTTCCGTCCGAAGACCTTTGCCGTTGTAATGACGATATTTGAGCGCTCACAGACCTTTGCCTGCGCTTCCTGCTGCTTTTTGATCTGCTCCGGCGTCAGTTCCTTTGCATAACCCTGATCGGTCTGTCCCATTTCGCCAAGATCAATTTTGAGGAAACTTGCGCCCAGTGATTTGACCTGTTCCTCAACAACCGGACGCGTATCGAACGCTTCGACTCTTGCGCCGAGACGCTTTGCGGTTGCAATCGCCTGCAAACCTGCAACGCCGACACCGAGGATAAACACACGCGCCGGATTGATCGTACCGGACGGTGTGACCATCATGGGCAGAATCTTCGGCAGGCGTGCCGCCGCGTTGACAACAGCGACATAACCGGCAAGAGAAGTCTGCGAGGACTGTACATCCATTTTCTGCGCAAGGGTGGTACGCGGGATCATTTCCAGTGAGACTGCCTGAATGCCTTTTTCGGCAAATTCATGGAGCAAGGTCTTTTCATTGAACGGATCAAGATAGCTCAGATGCAGCGTATCTTTTTTGAGCCCGTCTGCGTTCTTCGGTTTCAGAATACGCAGGACAATTTCAGAATCATAGCCCTGTGTTTCATCATCAATCAGAACAGCACCGGCTTTTTCATAAGCAGCATCGGAAAAGCCGCTTTTGATGCCGGCACCGCGCACGACTTTGAATGAAAAGCCCATACCGACGAGCTTTTTCACATCGTCAGGAATCAGCGCGACTCTGGTTTCACGCGGATCTGTTTCCCGGCAGACAAGAACTGATTTCATCTCATTCTCCTCTCAGATTACAGTTTCATAAAAACAGCAATAGATACGCCCTCTCCTCCTTGAAAGGGCGTATCTTATTGTACAATGCATCCCAGGTCTAGGTTCAAAGGGATTCGGAGCCGGTGTTTCGATCTGGAAATCCCGGCTACTTCTTCGAAAAAGCCGTGAACGGAATGGAATCCATGTGCGCTTTTTCAAACAGATTCTCCAAATCGTTACACAATACCCTGTGCGTTCATCGCATTGAGCACCTTTTCAAAGCCGGCAATATTTGCACCTGCAACATAGTTGCCTTCCATGCCGTACTTCTTTGCGGCTGCACTGATATTCGCATAGACATTCTCCATAATGCCCTTGAGCTTGGAATCCACTTCCTCAAAGGACCAGCTCAGACGCTCACTGTTCTGGGACATTTCCAGTGCAGAAGTTGCAACGCCGCCGCAGTTAGAAGCCTTGCCGGGAATGAACAGAATGCCGTTCTCCTGGAGGAACTTGGTTGCTTCCTCAGTGGTAGGCATATTGGCGCCCTCGCACACTGCGATGCAGCCGTTTGCTTTCAGCTGCTTTGCATCGTCAAGCGTCAGCTCATTCTGTGTTGCGCAAGGCAGTGCGACATCACACTTAACCTGCCATACACCGCGTCCCTCGTGATACTCGGCGTTGGGTCGTGCATCCTTGTATGCAGTCAGACGTGCGCGACGAACCTCCTTGATATCCTTCAGGAGTGCCACATCAATGCCATCGGGATCGTAGATCCAACCGGTAGAATCGGAGCAGGTGACAACCTTTGCGCCAAGCTGCTGTGCCTTTTCAATTGCATAGATTGCAACATTGCCTGCGCCGGAAACAACCGCTGTCTTGCCCTTGATATCAACATTGTGATCGCGGAGCAGTGCATCGGTGATGTAGAGCAGACCGTAGCCGGTTGCTTCAGTTCTTGCGAGAGAGCCGCCGTAGGAAAGCCCCTTACCGGTCAGCACACCCTCGAACAGGCCGCGCAGTCTCTTGTACTGGCCAAACATATAACCGATCTCGCGTGCACCGGTTCCGATGTCACCTGCGGGCACGTCGGTATCTGCGCCAATGTACTTGCAGAGTTCAGACATGAAGCTCTGGCAGAAGCTCATGATTTCGCGGTCGGACTTACCCTTCGGGTCAAAATCAGAGCCGCCCTTACCGCCGCCGATGGGCAGACCAGTCAGCGCATTCTTGAAGATCTGCTCAAAGCCGAGGAATTTGATGATGCCGATGTTGACGGACGGGTGCAGACGAAGACCACCCTTGTACGGACCGATTGCAGAATTGAACTGTACACGGTAGCCGGTGTTGACATGGGCATTGCCCTGATCATCAATCCACGGCACACGGAACTTGATCTGACGCTCTGGATTGACCAGACGCTCCAGAAGTGCATCGCGGCGGAACTGTGCCTCGTTTGCATCCACGATCACGCGGATAGAATCGAGCACCTCTCTAACTGCCTGATGAAACTCCGGCTCATCCGGATTTTTTTCGATCACCTGTTCAATGATCTCATCAATGTAAGACATAAGACATCCTCCTGTTTATATATTGATCGGTATAAACCGACAAACTAACGCATTGTAATCATATCGCATTTTTCACGCAAATGTCAACGAACTTTTCCCAGTAAATATCCGACATTCACCGGTAATAATCCGCGAAGTGATCAATATCCCTGTGATGCAGCGGGAATCCATTATTTTTTCACGACAGAGGGCGTGGTTCCGGTATGCTTCTTGAATACCCGCGTGAAATAATCAGGCGTGGAGAATCCCAGCAGCCGGCTTACCTCCAACACTTTAAACTGTCCGGTTTTCAGCAGCCGTTGGGCATACTGAATCTGGAAACCCTTGTAAAATTCACCGAAGGTCATGCCAAATTTATTCTTGAAATACCTGCCGAAATAATCGCGGTTAAACCCGAAATAATCCGCTGCCAACTCAACGGTTGCCGTCTGATGCTCCATTTTTCGCAAAAAAGCAGACAACTTTTCCACAATTGGTCGCAGTTCCTCTGTCTGTGGCAGATCGGAAAGCACTTGCACTGCTGCCGCACGGTATTCCGACTCAATGAATTGTTCGTGGATCATGGACGCGGCTCTTGAAAGGGCTGCGATCAGGTCCTCCGGCGGAATCGGCTCGGAAAGAAAGTCGATGGCGCCGAGCAGAAAACACTCGCGCATCCGTTGCGAATCATCCTGTTCGCTGATGATAATGGCAGGCATCCGGTGTTCTGCAGAGCCGGTCAGGCGCAGTAGCTTTGCTGCGATATATTCCGGTGCGCGGTTGATACAAAGAAGAATGTCATACTGCCGACTCAGTACCAGGTTCACCGCTTCATTGAGGTTTGCCGTATGTTTGCCGACCAGAAAATCTGTATCTTCCAGCACAGAGAAGAGGCTGTTCAGATGCCTTGCAGCCTGTTCGCCGGAATCCGCGACCAATATTTGCAGTTTCATCGGAATGCCTCCTTTCAATAAACAAAAACAGCGCTGCTTCGTCCTTTAAGAGACGGAACAGCGCCTTTGCCTTCCTTGTGTTTATTCTATCACATATATTGAATAAAGTCAATAATTCGCGATGGGTATGTCTGCTTTTTTACTGGTAATATCTGGTTTTTATAGGATTATAATCCGTTCGTGACAGCAGAAGGCATACCGGCAGTATGCAAGTATGCACAGGTTGCCGTGGATCATAGCTTACGCTGCCGTTTTTTGTATAGTAGTCTCTCCTCAATAAGTCCATAATATCAAGAGCGTTCCAACCGACCATATACGAAAGAAAGTTTTAGCCCTTGCAAGTGCTTCTCGTTGTCGTTTGAAAAAAATTTCAGAAAACGATTGACTTTTTTCGCCTATGATGTATAATATATATATATATATATATATATATATGGATACAAAACTTTCTGTATTGTTTTTATTTGAATGACTACAGCGCGCCAGTCATCAGCGGGTATTACTACCGTGTGGTGGTGACCCACTACGCCAAGGAACAGGGCTGCTTTTTTCCGATGCTCAGAGTGTTCAGAATGCATTAACTGCTGCCTGGATCGGTTGAGCTGCCCGCAACATATGGAAATGAGGTGAGTCCGATGCACTAACAGAAATATTCACTTAGGCAACTTATGTACGAGGGCTAAAGCCCACCCACATCTACAAACAAAAGGAGAAAACTATTATGAAGAAACTGACCGCAGCCCTTGCAAGCTTCGCCCTGCTAGCAGGCACTACATCATGATATGCGAATTACACGGTCTCTATTGCATTTCTATTTAGACAACAATAACCTATAAACAAGTCAAAGGAGGAGTTTTCTATGAGAAAAATGAGAAGAATGCAAGTTGCCTTTGTTGCAATTCTAGTGGCGGCACAGTGCAGTATGGTCGGCTCGGCTGCTTCCCAATCGGATAATGACTTAGTTCGCTTGATGGAGAATCTGTATTACACCCAAAATCACCCCAGTATGAGCGCCATTAATCCCCCGGAGGGCGAAGTGGAAGGCGAAAGGGTGACAGAGTACACATGGGAAGAAGTGGAAGGCATTGCTGTATATTGTGAGGATGTTTCTCTGCTGGATGGTGCAACGATTGGAGATTTTACACTGGCACTTGCGGATAAAGCAACCAATAACGATGTACCGATTCGCTCCTATGAAGAAATGCTGACAGTGCTGAATCAGAGCAATCCCACTGATGAGGACTATACCATAACCATGGAACTGCCAGCCATTTATGCACAACATAGCGATAATATTTATATCATTTGTACCAATCATTCTGATTTGGCTGTAGCACTGGAAGAACAAAGCCTTTGTACGCCCATCGGTGTATTGACATCTTGGCGGTATACCTATGGCGGATTCTATGGTGCGGAAACCGATATTTATATCATGGCAGAGGCATGGGGATTTGATACCACGGCACTGGAAAATTTCACCGAATACGAACTGGTTTCTCGTGAAAAAGGAAATGGCGACTGCCTGGATGTGTGGGTGCATTATATGCGCTTTGCTGACCAAAATGCAGAAATCACATTGGAGGAAGCCATTGCCCTTTGTGAAGAGCTTTCTGCATATCCCGGTGTACAATATGCTTGGATTGCAGGACAGTATCTACCGAATGCCGAATATTATTATACTACCACGGCAACAATACGCGGACTTTATGATTATGATTTAGGTGATATCGTAGCAGATGGCACCGTAGATACTTTGGATGCCTTGGCAGCCTTGAAGGAGTACTGTTATAGTCTGATCGGAGAGACTCGATTCACTGCGGAGGAATTAGTGCGTGCCGATGTCAATAACGATACGGTAATAGATACCTTGGATGCTATCCTGATCATACAATATTATAATCAATACACCATCATGGGCAATACCGACGTCACCTTTGAGCAACTGATAAACGGGTCCTGATTCCGCGAAACTCAAGTCGCTAAACAGATGAAAAACCAGACTATACACTATAAGAATCTTGTTTATCAGTCATATTTCATTTCAACCAGAGGATGAAGTTGTAGGGCATTATAAGGTAAGCGGAATGACTGTTCGCCAGTACAATACGTTTTGTAAGCATAAGTTCTCTTGCTGTAATCGCACTGTCCTTGTCTACATCGCCGAGCAAACTGTCATCTGCCTGGGGAATGGCGAATACCAGATCATTTGCGGATTCCATCTGACCGCCGTTTGTTCCAAGAATAACGGTTTCACCTGCTGTCACTGTTTTGCGGAACAGTTCAAGTGTTACATCGTTAGAAGTCTTGATCGAATCGTTTGATTTTGTATATGATTTAACCGTCCAAGTGGCTGCACATCTGTGATATAGCCGGACTTCCCCAGGCAGTCTCATAATTGGTGATACTGATGCTGTCGATCCAATCGCCGCAAGCCTCAAATGTGTTGCCGAGATTGATGCCCTGCCCCATGTCCGCGACGATCTGCGCAATCGTCATGTGGCGCATCGGTTCAGCGGCATCGGCTTTGAACTGCAATCCAGGCAGCATATTGATGCCGCAGACGCCCAAAGCG
The DNA here is from genome assembly GCA_016295145.1 of Oscillospiraceae bacterium. Lineage (GTDB taxonomy): Bacteria > Bacillota > Clostridia > Oscillospirales > Ruminococcaceae > Firm-04. The sequence goes on along the minus strand of JAEDLR010000003.1, from coordinate 33,458 downwards.
CAGAGTGCCAGCCACCTCCCTGCAATCTTGTGTGTATGCCTCATATCAAATCCTCCTGTTTCTCGTCCGATGATGATATCGGTTTTTTACCCTATTATACCGCGGCAGAAGATAAACTGCAATGAAAAAACACATAATTTATGGATAAAATGTGTGCCAGATTGACGGTTCCAATTTCTCACACTGAAAATAGCATAGTTTTCAGCAATATCGGCACAATGTGCATGCTGCTGTTGTATTACAAAAAGCACAATAAATATAGAGAAACTGCATTTGACATCTTGACATTACCGAAAGAACGCGCTATAATTAAGGGCAACACCACACAAGCCGAAAAGCGTGCTTTGTATGGTATCGGTTGCGCATAAACACTTGGAGGGATTTCATATGAAGGGGCAGCGGCGTATCATCGGCGTCATATCCACCCGCACAGCGGATACCGAACAGAGCGAGCTTTTACAGGGCATCATTCCGGCGGCATGGGCGCAGAACACGGATGTTGTCGTGATCTCGAACATCTACAATCCGGAGTATGACGACGAAAAACTTGCGGCGGAAAATGACATTTACCGGCTGATCGAATCACCTGACCTTTGTGGGCTGATTCTCATAACCGAAGCGTTCATTAACCCGACGCACCGTGCGCAGATCACCACGCTGATGAATGCCCGCAGCGACATTCCGCAGATTGCGGTCGGCTCGGATGTTTCCGGATTTCATCTGAGCCACTGTCTGATGCTCAATACCAGCGATGCGGACGATATTGCCGATCTGACTGCGCATCTGATCGAAGTGCACGGCTTTACGGAAATGGATTTTTTGTCCGGAAAAGATGAGCTTGCAGTCTCTCACCGGCGTGTAGAGGGCTATCGACGGGCACTGGAATCGCACGGAATCGCATTTGACGAATCCCGCGTGATGTTTGGTGATTTCTGGATGAATTCTGGCGCAAAGCTCGCAGAATCGTATATTTCCGGCGATCGAAGAATGCCGCAGGCGGTCATCTGTGCAAATGATTATATGGCATACGGATTACTCGATACCTTTGCAGAACACGGCATTTCCGTGCCGGATGCAGTCACGGTTGTGGGTTATGAATTTGTGCGTGAACGGCACCTGCATACACCGATTCTTACGACCTATCAGCGCAACAGAGAGGCGCTCGGCAAAATCGCTGTTGAAATGCTGCTGCGAAAAGCGGACACGGGACAATACGGCAGTTTTTCACCGCCCCACGGCAAAGTCATCTGCGGCGACAGCTGTTCCTGCAGCATCTCACTTTCCGATCTGCACAGCGAACTGACTACTGCCCGCACCAAGAGCTTTTATGAATTTTTGCATCTTTACAATCAGCTCGAACAGCGCTTGACGGAGGCGCAGTCCATGGAAGAATTCCGCATCAAATTCATCGGCTCGGAGTATCTTCTGCGCAATGTAAAAAGTGTGGATTTATGTCTGTATCAGCACTGGTATCAGGATAATACACAGGATGAAACGATCACGCAATATCCGATCTATACGGAAACTTTCAATGCGCCCATCAACGTTTTTCCGCGACTCTCACTGTCTTCTCTGACTAGCCGCTGCCCGCATCCTGCCGTGTATTACTGTTCGCCGCTGTTTTTCAGTGAACGTCCGCTCGGCTTTGTTATCGCCCGCTATGACAAGCCGGAAGTCTATGATTCGGTATTCCGCACATGGATGAAGGCAGTGTCAAATGCGCTGGAATTCCTGCGGATGAAAAACGACATCCAGTATCTCATGGAATGCCAGAATCTGTCGGAATATCAAGACACGCTGACAGGGCTTTTGAATCACAAGGGCTTTTCACATGATTTGCATTTACTTGTAAAGCAGCAGCCGGTGCAAAATCCGCAGGTGTTTTGTATTGTGCTGCAAACTGCATTGTTTACCGATCATATGACACTGGGCAACAAAGCATCTGCAATTGCAGCGGCATCGGAAATCGCGGAAATGCTGCGAAAGCTGACACAGCCTTCGTTGCTCTGTGCAAGGCTGGAACAGAATTTGTATATCATCGCCGGCATCGGAAGCGGAGAATCTGTACTTCCGCTTTTGCGTGAAAGAATGACCGCAATGTTGCTGCACAGCCCTAATTGCTTTGCACTGTACGGTCTGGATTCATTTTGCATTGCCTCGGTGCAAACAACATATCAAAGCAGTACGGCGCTGCAATTAACCGCGGAACAGGCACTTACAGATGAAATACAGAAATTGCAGAAAATACGACAAAAAGAGCAGTATGCAAAGCTGATCCCAGCGCGGGTGCAGCTTTATCAATCGGATACCGAAACGCCGACAATCGAACAGCTTTGCAGACAATATCTGATCTCTGCTGGTTATTTTCGCAAGATCTACAAGGACACCTTCGGCATTGCGTATCATCAGGATGAGATCCGCAAACGGATGATGCAAATGATTTGGCTGCTTACAACCACCAATCTTGATTTGTCTGTGATTGTATCAAAATGCGGCTATGAGGATTACGGTTACTGTCTGCGTTTGTTCCGACAGTTTACCGGATATACACCAAATCAATACCGGAAAATGAACTAAAAAGCGGACGGAGCTCCAATGGCTCCGCCCGTTTTGCTTTGTGATTGCAGTGCCGGCTGATACGGTGTTTTCTCGTAATGGAACCAGTCTACATCGACATAGCCGCCGCTTTGTTTTGTTGCATAAGTGAAGATCGCCGTGCGATAGCCAGTGAACAGTGTCAGCTTGTATTTCATCGAAAGTTCGCTGCCGATTTTCGTCCAGCTTGTGCCGTCGTAGGAGTAGTAGAAATTCGCCTTGTCAATGTCGTTCGAGGATGTCATTGCGTTCTGGTCAAAGGTGGAGAACAGATAGTTGCTAGCAAAGAACACATCGTATCTGCCGTTCTTGTATTTTAGGCTTGTTGCCCACTGACCGTTCCCTGCCGCAAGAATCACCGCGATAACTGCTGCTTTCAGTTGTTTCTGCTTCAAGTTCAAATCCCTCTTTTCTTGGTGATTGTTTACGGAAAACAACAGCACAAACGGGAAGGGGGCCGTCTGTGCTGTTGATTTTAGTTTCTGTTGTGCACCTCCTGTTGCCATATTTTTATGGTTTCATTATAACGCTGAACGCAATGATATACAATGAAGAAAATGTGCAATTTAAGGAGAAAATGTGCAATATAACACCGGCGTGATTTTCCAAAATCCCGCCGGTGTTATTTGGTATTATTTCAGCATCCATGTATCAATCTGCACGTCGCCGCTGCATACAAAGAACAGATTCTGTGTGCCGGTAAGTCCGACTACCGCCGCAGAAATATCCTGCATATTGCCGCCTGCCGGAACCTCCACGCAGCTGACCATTTTGCCGGATGCGCTGCCCGTGAAAATACCGATTTTTGCACCGGATGCGGATGATGCACGGATAGTGATTGTTTTGGCATTACCGCAGTCTGCGCCGGTCACGCCGATCCAGCTCCCCGCCTTGCCGACCACTGTTGTATTGCCGCTGCCACTGATTGTCACGCCGCCTTGATGCGAAAAAGTTTCTGCCTGCACAGTCTCAAACGCATTTATCGGTTCAAGCTGCGAAACGCCCGTTTTTGTGCCGATCACGCTGCCAAATTTTCCGTCCTGATAGGAAAGCTCGTCGATATGCGTGCTGCGGTAGCCGCCCTCAATACCCATCTGATCCTGCAAATACTGCGCGTGGTAGAACAGGTAGAACTGCCCCTTGAACTGCATGATCGTATGGTGATTGTTGCCGGTCGTGCCGAAGAATTTGCCAATATTCTGAAACACCTCGCCCGCATATGTATACGGTCCCATGGGGCTGTCTGAAACCATATATTCAATGGAAGCAGCATTCATACCGTAGGGGTTGCCGCCGGTTGACCAGTTGGAACAATAGCTGTAATAATATTTGCCGTCGATCTTGTTAATGCCGGAATCCTCGAAAATATAGGGTGCATCAATGAGCTGCGGATCACCGGCGAGACTTGTCATATTCGCCCCAAGCTTTACAACACGCGCCGATTTTGGATTTGCGCTCTGCTTGGTACCGTTGATTTCCGGTACACCGCCGCCGAAATAGAGATAGCCTGTGCCGTCGTCATCGACCAGCACTGCGGGATCGAACACCCACGGGATATCTGTGCAGTTGGTTGTTCTGCGGTCGATCAGTGCCTTGCCGTTCGGGTCGCTCCACGGACCGATCGGGCTGTCTGCGGTCAGCACGCCGATGCCGTTTGCGTTGTTTGCGAAATAGAGGAAGAATTTTTCTTTGCCGTCTATTTTCTTGTGGCAGGCAGTGGGTGCCCATGAGCAGCCAGCCCATTTGGCGATACCGTTCGAGCCGGCGACATTGATGAGGCCGTGATCTGTCCAGTTGACCATATCCGCTGAAGAAATCACACGCAGGCAGTTGATCTTGCTGTATGTGTTGTTGGTGACTTCGCCGTTGCTGTATTCAAGATGATCGTCCGTCATGTAAATGTAAATTCTGCCGTCATACCCCATAACGCCGGGGTCAGCGCCGAAATACTGCGTAATCAGCGGGTTATGCTCATTCTCTGCCTTATAGGATTTGGCAAGATTCAGCGAGGCAAATGTGGATGCATACTGACTGAGATCAATCGGCGGAACAACAACCTTTGCTTCCGGATATTTGTCCGTTTTCGCAAGCAGAAAATCCACATACCAAGCAATATCATCTGTATCGACCTTGCCGCTCTGATCGACGTCCGCTGCCGCTGTATATTGTTTTTTTCCTATGGCAATCTGCTTTGCAAGGGACATATCGGCGCCATTGATTATCTTGTCGCCGTTCACATCGCCGAGGATAAATTCATCCGCACCGGTTATCGCAAATACAAGCAGATTCGCAGATGCTTCACTTGCGCCGTTTGTGCCAATCGTGACAGTATCGCCTTTTTTGACCGCCTTTTTGAACAGCTCCAACGTTACATCATTGGAGGTTGTGACTATGTTTGCCGTTTTTGTCCACCCGTTCAGCCATGTCAGCGAGCTGTTGACACGGGTATCAACCGCGACATACACGGTCATATCTGCGCCCGCTGTGAATGTGCAAAGATCATTTGCGTACATTTTGGAGTCGCAGGCTGTTCGGATCATTTCCGCATTTGCCAAAAATGCCGGCACATTTGCTGCCGTGAGATCACGGTCACCGTATACAGCATCACCGGAATGAAATCCCTGGATAATGGACCAATCATCCGCGTTTGTGCGGTCATTTACCACAAGATTCTGAATCAGTGTGCCGTTGATCGGCTCCGGCGGCACTGCCTCTCCGGTCTGCACAAGGAATGTGGAAACTGATTTTGCAGGAAGCTGCGCCTGAAAGCTCGAATTGGATGTATTCAGATTATCCGTAAATGCAAGATTTTCATTCGCAGATGTGCGGTAACGGTCAACTTCAGAGACCGTTTCGCTGAATTTGAAATTCTGCGTATACTCGCTGTCGCTTTTGTTGATTGCAACAACCGCTATTTGTCCGTCCTTGTTCTTATATGCGGAAATGAACACATTGCTTGCCGGCGATTCCGTGCAGCCGATGCGCACATCACCGGGGCGGATAAATTTGGAATACTGCGCCATGCAGTAGCCACGCTTGGAGATCTGACCGTTTTCTTTCATCGGGCCGTAGCTGCGGCGGATGTACCACCAGACGTAGGCATTCATATTGCCGACGACCAGACCGTTGTGAATGTTCTCGGATACATCAAGAGCGAGCGGGTAAACATCAGCATCCTGCTTGCTATCGGTGTAAACCTCTGTCATCCAGATTTCGCGGTTGTCATTTTCAAGCACCGGAAAGTCCATATTTGCGCGGCTTGTGCCATAGAAATGTGTTCCCCAGTAATCCGTATTTGCATTCGCCTTGCTGTTTGCGAGAATCTTCTCATAATAGCTCTTGCGATAGCTGAACGATTCCGGAGACATCACCGGGCAGTCGATCTGATCCGCATAATTCGCGAGAAAATCGACGCATTCATCTTCCGTCCACCAGGTCCAGTCAAAGCCCCAGTCCGGTTCATTCTGAATCGAAATACACGCAAGATTTACGCCGTTGTCCTTCATGTATTTGACGAAATTGTTGAGGTGCTGCGCGTAGGCTGCGTAGCTGCTCTTTTTCAGACGTTTCGCATCTGCATCTCCGGATTTTGTAAATGTTTCGCACATTGAATCCGGCGGATTCCACGGCGATGCAAAAACCGTAGCACCCTTTGCCTGGGCTGCTTTTGCAGTAGCAAGTGCTCTGCTCCACGCAGAGGAATCACTGTTGACGAACACACGGCAAACCGTCAGACCGAGTTGATCGGCACCGTTGCCAAATGCGGTTTCACGCTGCGATTCCGTCAGATCGCCCGCCCACTCCGGATGATTCATCCCGCCGAAGCCTCGAATCGTCTGGTAGGTCGTGCTGCTGTCAATGATGCAGTCATTTGCTGCAATCACTTCGAAGGGCACATTCTGCAGCGCGGACAGTATCACACCCACGCCCAGCAGACAGCTCGTCAGGGCTGAAAGCGTACGTTTGAAAAAAGGTCTCATATTCAATTCCCCCTTTATATTGCCATAGGCTGAGATTATTATAACAGGATGAAACCCGGAAGTCTATGCAGAAAATATGCAATTTAGGGAGAAAATAGTCATTGCTAGAATAAAAAATATGCGGAATCGGAGTGCTTCCGATACCGCACCAGTGTAGGGGGGGATTTCAGCATAAAACCAGAGGAATAGAATTCTATGCTGTAACGGACAGGATAGAGATAAGTTCCCGCCGTGTTGCGTTCATTATAACGTTTCTGACGCAAAATATCAATAGAGAAAACGCATAAACTATGGAGAAAATGCATCTTTCAGATTGATATCATCAATTTATCTCTAAATTGCGCATTTTCTCCATGGCCCGGCAGCAGTACCTTTGATATAATCAGAATAGAATACCGCAAAACCCGCCATTCTACAACTCTGTACGCAGAAATGAAACAAATCCCAACAAAAAAGAAAAATTTGGTGAAAATCCGCCTGATTTTTGTAAGCATTTCATGGCAATCCGAATACTGCCGCTTGTTCGTATAGCATCAACAAGGCTGTCATTTCTTTGATGCGGTCGATAATCATATACGACTTGCAGTCGGTTTTATGAGATGATTAGCACAAAATACACGTCACAATCTTCGCTTCCATTGTGCATAACAACGATTATTTCAATTCTAGTATTTTATATTGAAAAAGCACTTGAAAAATCCGAAAAAGATGGTATAATACAATTAACCTCTAGCAATGAGGTTTCATCAATGGTATACACAATGACAACTGTTGAAAATGCTTTCAAAGTAGTTTCAATGGGTTTCAATTTGTTCTTTTATGGAAATGAGGTGTGTCCGTTGGGCTGCATAGCTTATCCCACTGATATGGAGTAACTGTTTACATTTCTGACTTGAAACAATATAGAGGTTCACAAAGGAGACGCGCAATGATTCAGACCACAAATCTTGAAAAAGTGTATCATATGGGAAAAGCATCTGTCACCGCATTGCAGGATTGCACATTGCATATCCAAAAGGGAGAACAGGTTGCCATCATGGGCAAAAGCGGCTCCGGCAAATCAACCCTGCTGTATTTACTGGGTGGATTGGAACAGCCCACCGGTGGAACGATTATCGTCAACGGACAGGACGTAACCGCAATGAATGCCACGCAGCGTGCGCTGTATCGGAGACAGCATATTGGTTTTGTATTTCAAAGCTATCATCTGATTCCGGAAATGACCGCACAGGAGAATATTTTGCTGCCAGCCCTACTCAACGGTACGCAATCTGCTGCAGCAGAACTGGACAAGCTGGCGAAGCAGCTTGCACTACAGAATCGACTCGGCCATTACCCTTCAGAGCTTTCCGGCGGTCAGCAGCAGCGTGTTGCAATTGCACGGGCTGTGATTCATCGCCCTACAATTTTGCTTTGTGATGAGCCCACCGGAAATCTGGATACACATACAGGGCAAGAGGTTCTGGATATGCTCAAACAGCTTGCATCGGAACAGGAGATCACATTGGTGATTGTTACCCATGACCCCGATGTGGCAAAGCAGATGGATCGGATTCTACATATCACCGACGGTCGCGTGGAGGTGTAATATGAAACGATCGAACAGCAAGCATCTGCCCTGGCAGTTGGCGATGCGATATCTGCAAAAACATTGGAAGCCCTTTGCCGCCATTGCTTTGGTGATGGGGTTGTTTGCATCTTCCTTGTTTTCCGTTCAACTGCTGCGCGGCTGTGTTCAGCATACATTACTGGAAATGCGGCTGGATACCTACGGACATTTTTCCGGTGCAGCATTGTGGGCAGATCCCAGCACGGTAACCGCCGAAAAACTCGAGAAAGGACATGGCGGTCTGGCACAGGTGTACGGAGAATTTCTGATTCAAGAGCAGCACACACAGGTTTCCTATGGAACATTGGATGCTACCGCTGCTCGTGCTTTGGGTTTGCAATTCAAGGATGGCGGACTGCCGCAACAAGCCGGCGAAATCGCCTTGGCTATTTGTTGCGGTGATGTCTGCTTTGCTCTCAGTACATCAGATGCGGCATGGCAGTATGGTCGGCGGAATGCACAATGATATGATGTGGACAGGAAAAGGTTGAGCGCCAGACAACGAAATTCACAGCATCAATGGGCGGGCGCTCATTGGACACCGACATCGAATATTGCGTAAAACCGCTTGATTCGTCAGGCGGTTTTCTGATGCCCAAATACGAAATCCGGCATCTCCGGCAAAGAAATAGATTTTGCATTCCAGTTTTCGCAGCCGCTGTCCCCTTGTATGGATCCTATGATTGGTTTGATGATTTTCGGGCAAGGGTGGTTATCCTCTGCCCGATCTTTTCATATGTATTGTGGTGGGGGTGATTGTGCCGTCTCTGCTCGTTGCATTCCGTAAGCGTTTCCGGCAAGAAACTTGGAAGGCCGAAGAAGGATGCGAACAGCAAGGCTGAGAAACAGATCACCTATCAGGATCATACCGACCAAATTGAAGTGGAGCGAAAGTTCAGTCTCGCAAACGCAAATTTGGTCTGGGTCTGCTGCTGACGAAGAGAGAAGATACAACAAGACCTTCGATCATCCTCAGCATCATTGCTATGAACATCGACCGCCTCGCAGCGATGCTTTTGCGCTTTATTCAGTTTTTGCTGAATTTCGGACTCCCATATGGTCCGTTGGAACGCTCTTGATATTATGGGCTTATTGAGGGGAGACTACATAGTCTATGGATCTGCCTAGAATACATGATACCTCTTTAAACACTGAGCGTGTAGGCGCGGAGGATTTGGCGGTTACTCATGAGCTGCAACATCCTCACCACATCACCGATGGTAAGCAGCCCGTCCTCGTCCACATCCACCTGTTCAAGAGAAAGTGTTGGATACTGGGTGTGGGCTTCCGGATCCTCCTCCGCAAGACGGAATAGCATCACGGCATCTGCCATGGTGTAAACGCCGTCACCGTCCAGATCACCTGCCAGCACGGGAGCATCCAGCGCAACAAATTCGCGCCCATTTTCCCGTGCAAATTTTTCTGCGGTTGAATCAGCATAACCGTAAATCATTGTATCTTCGGGGATGCTGTCTGCATTTGCGATGGTGCATTCGGGGTTTTCAATGGTGATTTTTGCAAGGTTATTGCAAACATAAAATGTGTAAGCACTGATCGAGGTGACACTATTGGGAATGGTAATTTCGGTAAGGCTGCTGCAACCATAAAACGCGAGTCTGCCAATCGATGTTACGCTATCTGGAATGGCGATTTGGGAGAGACTGCTGCAACCTGAAAATGCACTATCGCCAATGGTTGTCACACTATTCGGAATCGTAATCTCGATGAGATTTTTGCAATCAAAGAATGCGTAATCGCCGATGGAAGTGACGCCATCTTCAATGATTACATTTTGTATGGAATTTCGTTTATCCACCCAAGGCGCATCGTTGCTGCCAACAAAGTCTTTCATATCCCCTGTGCCGCCAATGGTCAGTGTGTTGGTTTCCATATCAAATGAAAATGTAATGGCGTGCCCTGCGGCATCCAGTGCAACAAAACCGTTGCCATGCTTGGCTGCATATGAGGATGCGGTTGATTTGGTATACCCATAAATCACCGTTTTTTGGGGGATGACAGACAGGACAACTTCGGACTCCAAACTGCCGCCAATACGGCACTCAGGGTGCAGAATCGTCAGTGCATCGAGACTGCTGCAATTTTGAAATGCGTAGTTGCCGATCTCAATCACACTATCCGGGAGGGTAATTGCAGCGAGACTACTGCAACCCGAAAATGCGTATTCGGCAATATATGTCACACCATTTGAAATGGTAACATCCGTAAGGCTGGTACAATTTGCGAAGGCTCTTTCCGCGATCCCGCTCACACCATTTGAAATGATGACTTCCTGAAGAGCAGTACAATTTTCAAATGCTTTCTTGCCAAGCGTTGTTACACTATCCGGAAGGATCATTTCGGTGAGGCTGCTGCAATTGCGAAATGTTTCTTCGCCGATCCATGTTACGCTGTCAGGCAGTGTGATCTCCGTAAGGCTTGTGCAATTTTCAAATGCTCCCCCAAGAATCGTGCGAACGCGATTGGGAATGGTGATCTCCATCAGACTGCTACACTTCCAAAATGCGGATTGTCCAATCACTTCTATACTATCCGGAAGTGTAATTTCAGTGAGATTTTCGCAGCCCGAAAATGCAAAATAGCCAACAGAGGTCACACCATCTTCAATAATAATGGTTTGAATGAATTCGCGATAGTTATACCACGGCGCATGATCAAAGTCACCCATTGCACCCGTACCGCTGATGGTCAGCGTGCCCCTATAAAAAGTATAGGTGCAATTGTAACCACACTCACCGCTATATTCGTTGGTCGTGTTCTCCATCGCCGCAGCAAAGGCGCGTTGCACAGGAAGCACTACACTGCAAACCCAAAGCACCACACAAACTGCTGCGGCAACTCGTTTGAAAACCTGTTTCATAGTATTCGCTCCTTTGACAAGTACTGAATATATCTTTATTATATCATACCCTGCTAAGAAATGCAAGGTAACCGTCAAGCAAACGACGTCTATTGACAAAAGATCAGGCTCACCGATGATTCTCGGTGAGCCTGAATGTGTATTATGTATAAAAGGCAGAAGTATTGTCCCCGCCGCTTGCCGTACCATGCACTGCTTATACGGGCAGGGGCTGTTCATCATCTCTGATATCGTAGTCCGATTCAGCTACAACTTCATCACGGTTCAGACTCTGGTAATACTCCTCCGCAGCCATTGTACGCTTAACATCTGCGGATAGATCATGCTGCAATACGATCTGCTCCAACGCATCCAAGGATACACGGAAGAACTCTTTGCGCAGATTGACCTTATTCACACGCTAAAAAAAATCCCGAAACATCGCATAGGCGCGACATTTCGGGTGATGCGTAACCGTCCCGATTACGCATCTTCGTTGGATGGAGACAGAGGGACTCGAACCCACGACCTCACGGATGTGAACCGTGCGCTCTAACCAGCTGAGCTATGCCTCCGCTTTCAACTTCATTATTATAGCACAGCCGCAAAGATTTGTCAAGGCTTTTTTTGCCGCAATGTGAAAAAGATGCGAAAATTGCTGTAATTCTTGACAGGCAGCACATTTTATGGTATGCTTAAAGGCGTAAAAATGCGGAAAGGAGACCATGTATCATGGCGCATAAGCACATGAAAGCATTTGTCGCTGCATCACTGGCAACGGCAACGCTTGCTGCACTGACCGGTTGCAACCAGAACAACGGTCTGAATGTTGCTGAGAAAGATCTGCCCTATGGTGCCACCATCACTGTCAACAAAGAGGATTATATTCTTCCTGTGCAGTATGACCACCGTTTTGTCGACGAGGAACTGCTGAATACGGTGCTGCGTTATTATTATGCTGTGCAGACCGACAATGTTGAGATGTTTACCCAGATGCAGTATCCGCTGTATATGCAATATCAGTTGGAGGAGGTTCTGGGTGGCAAGTATACCAATGAGGATATTCTGGATAACAGCGGCGAGGCACTCCGCACCTTTAATGACGGCAAGGATTTCGTATTCTCGTTCATTGATATCACGGACTGCGTAAAGGGCACGGAATATACCACCAGTGCCACTTTGCTGGAGATCCTCGACGACCTTTCGGAGGAAGCCGACGGCAGCAAAATCTCAAAGGATATCACACAGTTCTATGAACTGACCGTCACACGCTACCTTGCCGATAAAGATTCCGGCATAAAGGGCGAAACCAATAAGGTCATGTACGATGAAAAGCTGTTCGCCTTTGAATGCAAGGACGAGTGGTATATCATCTACAATTAAGGGGGATACTCATATGAAGTTGCAGAAACGCGGTGCAGTCGTGCTTGTCGCAACTTTACTGCTTTGCGGCTGCGCAGAAGATACTAATGAGGGCACCGCCGGGCAGTCTGCTATTACAGCAACCTATGATGCAGCAAGCTTCGATAAGGGCTACGCCGATTGTGTGGTGGCATACTTCGATGCCGTACAGGATCGGGACTTCGCCGCATACAAGCAGACGGTGTATGCGCCCTATGCCGAAGCCTACGGCAATTATCTGGAAAGCAAGGGGAAAACGCTCGAAACTTCCTTTGCAGGGCTTGCCTCGCAGTTTGATGAGGACGGCTATGACAGTTGGAAATTCACCGAAATACGGCTGAATTACTATGTCCAGGAAGACCCCGATGATTTTTTTGAAACATGGGTAAAGCTAGGCATTTTTGACGAACAGTTTGTCACCGACTGCAAGGCGGAAGCCATTGCCATACACGATGTGGAATTCACGCTGTATGCACTCTATGAGGGCGACAAAGAAGCGGTTCCCGTTGTGCAGGGCGGCGAAATGATGATGATCCAGACGGAACAAGGCTACTATCTGTTTGGGTGATGCCAGAGGCGGCAGTGTGCGTGTATTTGTCGCTTTGGACAAAACCCGCATGCTTATCCACAGGAAAATTTCTTTGCAGATTTGGCGAAAGCACTTGCCAAATTCCGGAAAATAGTGTATAATATAGGTTGGTTGTGAAATGTTTCACAAGCTGATTAAGTTACACCCCAAATCTATTTTTGAAAGGATGTATTTTCATATGGCAGGTTTGAACAAGGTCACAGTAGATGACATTCAGGCAAGGGGCAAAAAGGTTCTTGTCCGTTGTGATTTCAACGTTCCCATGAAGGACGGCGTGATCACCAACGATAACCGCATCACCGCGGCACTGCCCACCATCAAGAAGCTCGTCAGCGAGGGCGCAAAGGTCGTTCTTTGCTCTCACCTGGGCAAGCCCAAGAACGGTCCCGAGGACAAGTTCTCTCTGGCTCCCGTTGCTGCCCGTCTGGCAGAACTGGTAGATACCAAAGTTGTTTTCGCCAAGGATGACACCGTTGTCGGCGAGAACGCAAAGAAGGCCGTTGCCGAAATGCAAGACGGCGAGATCGTGCTGCTGGAGAACACCCGTTTCCGCGGCGCAGAGGAGACCAAGAACGGCGAGGGCTTTGCTTCCGAGCTGGGCGATCTGGTTGACAATCAGGTATTCGTCATGGATGCCTTCGGTTCCGCACACCGTGCACATGCTTCCACAGCAGGCGTTACCTCCTTTGTCAAGGAAACTGCTGTTGGTTACCTGATGCAGAAAGAGATTCAGTTCCTCGGCAACGCTGTGGAAGATCCGGTTCGCCCCTTTGTTGCCATTCTGGGCGGCGCAAAGGTTGCCGACAAGCTGAATGTGATCTCCAACCTGTTGGAGAAGTGCGATACCCTCATCATCGGTGGCGGTATGGCCTACACCTTCATCAAGGCACAGGGCGGCTCCATCGGTACCTCTCTGGTGGATGAGGAGAAGCTTGACTACTGCAAAGAGATGCTCGCAAAGGCAGAATCCCTGGGCAAGAAAATCCTGCTGCCTGTAGATGCCATGATTGCTTCCGCATTCCCGAACCCCATTGACGCAGAGATCGAAGTGGAGGTTTGCGATGCAATGGCAATTCCTGCTGATAAGATGGGTCTGGATATCGGTCCCAAGTCTGCTGCAATGTTTGCAGAGGCAGCAAAGACCGCAAAGACCGTTGTATGGAACGGCCCCATGGGCGTGTTTGAGAATCCTACCCTGAAGAAGGGTACCGTTGCAGTCTGCGAGGCGCTGGCTGAGGCAGATGCAACCACCATCATCGGCGGCGGCGATTCCGCTACCGCAGCAATTCAGCTTGGCTTTGCCGATAAGATGAGCCACATCTCCACCGGCGGCGGTGCTTCTCTGGAATATCTGGAGGGCAAGGTGCTGCCCGGCGTTGCTGTCATCGCTGAAAAGTAACGAAGATCATGGAGGGGCGAATAGCAAACTATTCGCCCCTCTCATCACGGAGGAAATCACTATGAAAACAGATTTGGCAGAGAAGTTCCAAAACGACAGCAGTTTTTGTTCCAAACCCGCTGCGCTGCTGATCGGTTTTTTAGCCGGGATCATCGCTGGTTTCCTGATTGCCCCCATCAAAAACGGAATGTATCTGTTCAGCAATAACTGCATCGACAGCCATGAGATTACCGGAGAAAGTAAAGATTAAAGGAGTGTATTATCATGAATAAAGCCGTTAGAAAGGCGATTATCGCCGGAAACTGGAAAATGAACAAGACCCGCCCCGAGGCAAAAGAACTGCTGGAGGCGATCAAGCCCTTGGTGGCAAACGCTGAAGGCAAGGTTGAAGTGATCGCTTGCGTACCGTTTACCAATCTGGAGACTGCCATCAATGCAACCGCAGGCTCCAATGTCAAGATTGGTGCGGAGAATGTACACTTTGAAAAGAGCGGTGCATTCACCGGTGAGATCTCCGCAGATATGCTGGTAGAACTGGGCGTGGAGTATGTGGTGATCGGTCACTCCGAGCGCAGACAGTACTTCGGCGAGACCGATGAGACCGTCAACAAGAGAACCAAGGCTGCTCTGGCTGCAGGTCTGAAGCCCATCGTCTGCGTTGGCGAACTGCTCTGGGAGCGTGAGTGCAACATCACTGAGGAAGTCATTGCCCGTCAGATCAAGCTGGATCTGTACGATGTTTCCGCTGAAGATGTGAAGAAAACGGTGATTGCCTACGAGCCTGTATGGGCAATCGGCACCGGCAAGACCGCTACCGCCGATCAGGCAGAGGAGGTTTGCGCATTCATCCGCGCAACGCTGGCAAAGATCTATGACGCTGCTACCGCTGAGGCAGTAACCATTCAGTACGGTGGCTCTATGAACGCAGGCAATGCTGCAGAGCTGCTCTCCAAGCCCAATGTAGACGGCGGTCTGATCGGAGGCGCTTCTTTGAAGGCTGCCGATTTCAATACCATCGTGCAGGCTGCTGTTGAGGGCTGATCCCCCCATTGGCAGTACCAGGGGGACAAGCAGCATCTTGTCCCCCATTGACTTTTTACTGCGCATATCGAGCGTATATTCAGAACGAAAGGACTTGTATATCATGAGCAAATCTCCTGTCGCACTGCTGATCATGGACGGCTTTGGCATCAATAAAGATACTTACGGGAATGCCATTGTCGCAGCGAATACCCCCAATCTCGATCGCTATTTTGCAACCTATCCCCACACCACCATTGGTGCTTCCGGTCTGGATGTGGGCTTGCCCGATGGTCAGATGGGCAACTCCGAGGTCGGTCACACCAATATCGGTGCAGGCAGAATCGTGTACCAGATGCTTGTAAAGATCACAAAATCCATCCAGGATGGTGATTTCTTTACAAATCCTACGCTAGTTGCCGCAATGAACAACGCCAAGGAAAAGGGCACCGCACTGCATCTCATGGGGCTGCTTTCTCCCGGCGGCGTACACAGCCATATGACCCATATGTACGGTCTCTGTGAGATGGCAAAGCGGTTTGGCATCGAGAAGGTTTATGTACACGCTTTCCTTGATGGCAGAGATGTGCCGCCCTCTTCCGCAGCGGAGTTTATGGAAGAAGCCGTTGCCGAGATGAACAAGATCGGTGTGGGCAAAATTGCTACCGTAATGGGTAGGTTCTACGCAATGGATCGCGATAACGCATGGGATCGCGTGGAAAAAGCATACGCCGCTATGGTTTACGGCGAGGGTGCTGAGGGGTGCTGCCCAGTGCAGGCAATCAAGGATTCCTATGCAAACGGCGTGACCGATGAGTTTATGCTGCCTACTGTTCTGGACAAAAATGGTACAATCTCCGCCAATGACAGCGTGGTGTTCTTTAACTTCCGTCCCGACCGCGCAAGACAGATCACCCGCGCCTTTGTCGATGCCGATTTCACGGGCTTTGCGCGGAAAAACGGCTGCTTCCCCGTGCACTTTGTCTGCATGGCACAGTATGATGCAACCATGCCCAATGTATCTGTTGCATTCCCCCCTGAGGCACTGACCATGACCCTTGGCGAATATCTTTCCGCTTGCGGCAAAACCCAGCTTCGCATCGCAGAAACCCAGAAGTATGCCCATGTTACCTTCTTCTTCAACGGCGGCGAGGAGCGCCAGTTTGAGGGCGAGGACAGAATCCTGATTAAGTCCCCCGATGTTGCCACCTTTGATATGAAGCCCGAGATGAGCGCATATGAGGTCACCGATGCTGTACTGGAAACCATCGCTGCCGACAAGCACGATGTCATCATCCTCAACTACGCAAACTGCGATATGGTCGGTCACACTGGCATTTTTGACGCTGCCAAAGCTGCTGTCGAGGCAGTTGACGCGTGCATCGGTAAAGTCGCAGATGCGGTTCTCGCAAAGGGCGGCAAGGTCATTATTACCGCTGACCACGGCAACGCCGATAAGATGTACGAGCCGGACGGTGCCCCATTCACCGCGCATACTACTTTCCCGGTGCCCTTTATCGTTGCCGGCGCAGGCGATTGCAAGCTGCGTGAGACTGGTGTGCTGGCAGATATTGCCCCCACCATGCTTCGTCTGCTGAATCTTCCGCAGCCGAAAGAAATGACCGGCACCTCGATGATCGTTGACTGATTGACACATCGCATCAGATATCAAAACACAAAGCCTGAGAAGACCGCAATGCTTCTCAGGCTTATGTTATATATGGGTATGTTTCTGTGCCCCACACCACGGGCTGATCTGCCAATGCAGAACCGTTCTGTGGGTAAATCAGTATCTTTGCAGAAATTGCTTGGTACGCTCGGAAGCATTTTCGCCAAACAGCACTTCGGGTTCGCCCTGCTCCACGATCACGCCATGCTCCATAAAGATGACGCGATCTGCCACATCACGGGCAAATGCCATTTCATGGGTGACGATGACCATTGTCATGCCGTCTGCGGCAAGTTCTTTGATCACTTTCAGGATTTCACCTGTGAGTTCGGGGTCAAGTGCTGAGGTCGGCTCATCAAAAAACAGCACATCCGGGTGCAGTGCCATGGCTCTTGCAATGGACACACGCTGCTGCTGACCGCCCGAAAGCTCGCAGGGGTAAGCATTTGCCTTTGCGGCAAGCCCCATTTTTTCCAGCAGTGCCATTGCGGTTTTCTCTGCCTCGGCACGTGGTTGCTTCAGCACATGGATGGGTGCTTCAGTGATATTGCGCAGCACGGTAAAGTGCGGAAACAGATTGAAATTCTGGAACACAAGCCCGATGCGCAATCGAATAGCGCGCAGTGTTTTTGCGTCGGCATAGGTTACGCCACCCTTGGGATGCGGCACAAGCATCTCATTGCCGCAAACACAAATCTCGCCATCGGTGGCTTTTTCCAGTTGATTGATACATCGCAACAGGGTCGATTTGCCCGAACCGCTCGGGCCGATGATCGCTACCACATCACCCGTATCTACCGAAAACGAAATATCCTTCAGCACTTCAAGGCTGCCAAAATTCTTGCGCAGATGTCTGACTTCCAGCATTGCCATGATATCGCCCCCTTATTTGTAGTAGTTGAGCTTTTTCTCGATAAACGACGAAAGCAGCGTCAGGATCGTTGCCAACACGAAATAGAAGATACCAGCGATGAACAGCGGCACCAGCGAAGAATAATTCTGCATCTGCTCCTTGGCCTTCAGCGTGATTTCGCCGTAGGCAACCACATTGGCAAGGGAGGTATCCTTTACCAGTGTAATAACCTCATTGGCACTGGCAGGCACCACGCGCTTTATCACCTGCGGCAGAATGATGCGAAAAAAAGTCTGCGTTTTGGTCATGCTGAGCGCTGCCGCAGCTTCATACTGCCCCTGCGGTATGGATTCCATACCGCCACGAAAAATCTCCGCAAAATATGCAGCATAGTTGAACACAAACGCAAACAACACTGCATTGAACAGGAACTGATCCCCCTGGATATTCATGCTGTTTAGAAAATTCGACAGAAACGCAGGCAAACCCTCTGCACGGCGCAGCATGGGAATGGCAAAGTATGCCACAATGATCTGCAACATCAGCGGTGTACCGCGCATTACCAGAATATAGAAGCTGGTAAGCCATGAGATCGGCTTGAAACGGCACTTTTTCAGCAATGCGACGATCATGCCAAGGGGGATGGAGTACAGCAGCGTAAAACCAAACAGTTTCAGCGTTGCCCCCAGATAGTTGAATAATATGCGTACAACGCCCCAGATTTCCGATGCAGACATAAGCAGCATACCTCCTGCGGTAACGATTTTGTGTAATAACACTTTATCTCATTATAACACAAAAGTGCCATGATTGCAACCCATAATCCGACAAAGAATGCCCTTATGGCATGAAAACAAGGCAGCAAAACATCAGCCTGAGAAGCATTGATCTCTTCTCAGGCTGTGTGGTTTATGCATGGGATTTTTCGTTGCGGTACAGCAGCTCCACATCGGCTGCTTTGGGCACATGATGGCTTTCGTCAATGCGGAACGCAACGCAATATTCATACTGCTGCAGATCCAGATCTTCTGCACGCATATTCAGCATATCCTTATAGGAAAAATTCAGCTTGCCCTTTGTCCACTGGATATTGCCCTGTCGGGTAGAATGATTGAACAATGCGATTCTTCCTGCAAAGCGATCCTCAGCATATTTTTGCTGTTCCAGCACTCTGGTGCGCAATGCATCGGCGGTCATATCCGCTTTGGTCAGTTCCAGTGCCAACTGAATGGTATTTGGCTCCTGAGAATTCATCGTCAGATACTCCGCAGCCAGCTTCCGTGCATCATCCATATTGCCTTGCAGACAATGCAGTTGCATACGGTAGCCCATGCTGCCGACGGGGGTAAGGGTATGCCCATAGGCTTCCATCGCTTCGGCAAAGAACGCATCATTCCCGCTGCGCAGAGATGCCAAATAGATATGCTCCATTGCCTTATCTGCCGGCAGCAACGCCTCTTGCAGCATCATTTTGCTGATCTCCGCCACCTGTGCTGCATCCCCTGCCGCTTCGGCAGTCTGTAGCTTTTCTTCCAGATTCTGTTTTTCCTCCGCGATGGCGACGGCATAGCTTGGCAATTGCAGATTTTCTGCATCGGTTTCGGTCACGGCAGGCACACCCTGCTCATTGATCGCAAAAGTCACACGCAGCTGCTGCCCGACCATATCGGCAGGTAATGCATGGGGGGCTTCGTAATAGTCTGTACCACACTGCAGGCGCAGGCCATCTGCACCAAGAGGCGATACCACATCTGCTAACTGATACTTTGCCATTACCTGTACAGCAGCAATACTATTCACGCCACCCTCGGCAGATTGATGATACACGCAACGGTAAAGCACCTCTTGCCGCAGGAAATCCTGATTGTCCATCCATCCCTTTACCACAGCATCGGTGTAAGTGCTTACGTGGCAGCGGACTTTATCATCCACAGTGAAATAGTATCCCACGCGATAACTGCCCGAAACGGTACCGCTATGCCACGGGAGCTGCTCCAGCAGCGATGCATCAAAGCCGCGCAGCTTATGCACGCGCATCTCATCATTGTACCTGCGCAGAGAATACATACAGGGCATAGAGGCTGCATAGCCCTGCTTGAGCATACGCTCCAGTTCCTGCCCGATGACATTGTGGATACGGAACACATACTGTCCATTTACCTTGCCGCTGAGTGCGGCAGGTTGATAACGGGTGATGACACCGGCAAAGAACATCTCCTTGATCTCTGCCGCTGGGATCGCTGTTTGTCCATCGCCAACAGCAAGTGTCAGCACTTCATCGGCGTAAGAGACAAAGCGCCCGAATACTGCTTCCCCTTCCTGACGCTCCACAAGCATGGTTTCGCCCTGACAGAACCGCAGATAGCGGTATTCCTCTATGGAAAGAGGCTGTAGAACCGGTTCATAGCGGTTGGCGTCGGGCTTGGGCAAACGCTCCAGAACCACCACATTGGTGGCACGTCGCTGCAAGCCATTGACATAATTAAACGCGACCTTATAGTGATAATGATACGTATCCAGCGGCATTTCCGGTTCCATATCCGTCAGTTCAAAGAAGATATCGCCGCGCTCGGCAGTGCCGTAATTCATCTCATGGCAAATATAGCCGCTGCGATAGGGGGCGCGATAGAGCATCACATAGCCAATCTCCTTATCGGCAAGATCCTCCGCTGTACTGCGTTCCGTTTTGAATGCGGCATCGGTATCGGGTTTGGGCAGATCAGCACCGTTTGCATCAACCATCACGCAAATGCGCTCTGCGATATCCACATACTGCTGCTTCTTGCGATTATATCTCGGCTGCGCACCCTTATAGAAATACACCACGGCATCGGTACGCACATGAGCAATTTCATCCAGGGTCATATTATGCGTAACGAAGCTGTATGTATTGCCCTCGGTATCGGTGATAACACCAAAGCCGTTTGCAGGGATATACAACGTAATCTTGCCGCAACGCTGTCCCGGCTCCAGTGGAGGCAGCTCGTTTAGCGTTGCCTGCTGCTGAGCAGGTGCCGTAACAGAAGCGGCAGGTTCGCGGGCGGGTACTTCACCGGAGGCCACAAAGGTGCTGTTGGTGAGCAACTCCCACAACTGACGGCAGCTTGCCGCAGCATCATCATCGCGCAGAGTCTCTTCAGCAACGATTACGCCCATGACATCGGCATAATGTGCCATTGCGCGCAGAAACTGCACCTCTGCACCACAGCAGAACTTCTGTGCAAGCTCTGTCAGCACGGTGGCATTGCGCTGCTGCTCGGAAAGCACGGCAAGCAACCGCATCAGATTATGATCATCGGAGCAGGAACGATCCCAGTGATTGGCAAAGCACTGCAACGCAAGCTTGCGCTCCTCCTCGCCCCCTGCCATGAGAGCGACCTCGGCAATAATGGAAAGCAGCGCGGTATTAGCGTAATAGGTGTCCGTCACTTGAATCAGTTCCGCAAGAATACGGGGTGTGCGCTGATATTTTGCCTCATACTCATTAATCTTGATGGCGTTCTGTAAGGAATTCAGCTTGGCATTGCATTCACTGGCAAGGGTACCGTCCTCACGCAACCGCATTTGTAGCACATTCAACTGCAATTTTGCGTCGTTCAGAGGTGCTGCAAGTTCCCTTAATCGCTCAGCAGGAGAAAGCTTCGGCAGTGCAGGTGCTGCAAAGGCAGAAGCAGGCTCCGCCGATCCTGCGGAAACAGCCGCCGTTGTGGAAGAAGTTGCAGCAGATTGCTGCACGGATGCGGTCACGGCTGCTGCCGTAGCGACCGTAAACATACCGATGTAGTCGAGGGTGACCATGGTTTCAGTACCGTTTGCCGCACGGATACAGATCACTTTTTCATCCAGTTCTATGGGCACGCCGCTGATCTGCACCCCATTTTTTGTGGTAAGCACCACAGATTTTTTCTGTTCCAGGCAGCCCTGCAACCGGTAATGCAGCTGCCGCTCAGTTGATTTTTCAAAAGTACCGATCAGGTCATAATCAATAAACTGTGAGGCACCGTCCACGCGGCGCAGGATCACGCTTTGTTCCAGAAAACAATCGACTGTGCCACAGCATTCCTGTCCGTTTTTATAGGTGACACATACCTGATCTCCCGGTTGAAAAAAGCGCTGTAAAAATTCTTTTGTTTTTGTCATAAAAGCCTCCGATTTTTCATTTTGAATCCAATTTTGTTCTGCGTGGTCATCAAGTCTGTCTTTTGTTGCTCTGACTACATTCCCATTATATGACATCTTTTGAAAAAAGTCAAGCAAGCAGCAATATCTTTCACACAAATTTTATGATTGCGACAGCAATTTTCTACAAACTGACAGCATCTGACAAAACTCGTCACCAGCGCAAAAAAAGCTTGCATTTCTCTGTAGAATCCTGTATAATGAAAGTTACTGACACTTTGAAAGGAAGCGATTGCATATGGGGTTCAAGCCGGAGGCATTTTGTGAAGCCACCGAACTGCACTATGAGAAAAGCAGCAGTCTGTTTTGGGGGAATTATAACGGCTATCCGATTTGTCTGGAATACAACAGTCAGCGCAGCTTTTTCACTTTTTTCCTGTGCGCGTCGGTCAGCGACAGCGAAGGGTTCGCTGCGATGCTCAAGGAGTGGGAACGCTCACAAAGCGGCATCTCGCAATGCCGGTATGAGCGGAATCTGCTCCAATCCGTCATTGTCATCCCGGGCAGAGATAGTCAGGAGAAAGCCCTTGCCAGTCTGGATGCACTAACCGCCCTTGCCCATGAACACAGCATGGTACCCTGCTGCGCAACCTGTGGCAATACAAGCTATTACGCACCGCATATGGTCAACGAAAGTCTGGTGCTGCAGCTTTGCGATAGCTGCGCTGCTAAAACGGAGGAATCCTTTTCTCAAAGCCGCGCCGAGGAAAATGCAGTAAAGATCAACTGGGGTGGCATCATCCTTGGCATTCTGTTGGGGGCTGCGGCACTGTTTGCCTTGACATGGCTGCTCAGCGAGCTTGGCGTACTGCATTTCTTGAGCGGATACATCGGCATGGTGATTGCGCTGGTTGCCATGAAGAAGTTCGGTCGCAAAGTCACAGTACCTACGGCAATTCTGGCAACGGTGATCTGCCTGGCTGTGGCGTTTATTACGCCCCGATTCACCATGGCAAAGGATCTTGCGGAATTTGTGCGTGACGACTACGCTGCCGATATGCGTGCCGATGGGTACAGCATCACCGAGCTCAACGAATACATCATGACCATTGACCAGAGCCTGGAAACCATGACCGATGCAGAAATCAGCGAGATATTTGATTGCACAAGGGCATCGCTGCAAAAGGATCGCAACACGCTCTATGAGGCGATGATACTGATGAAGGACTACACCACCACAAAACAGTGCTTTGTCCATCTGGATGATCTGTGCGAAATGGAAATCATGCAGGATGTAGATGTCAAGGGTGAACTCATCAAGGAGATTCTCTGGGGTATGCTTTCAGTAGCCGTCGGTGCCTGTCTCACCATTCCAGGCATCATTCGCAACGGTAAGATGCGCTACCGCATCCGCCGAATGGTATGAAACGCATACTGATTGTGGGCGGCGGCGCATCCGGACTATCCGCTGCGATCACTGCCGCACAGCAAGGCGCAAAAGTCACGGTGCTGGAGCGTCTGCCCCGTGTGGGAAAGAAAATTCTGGCAACCGGTAACGGCAGATGCAATTTAGGGCATACAGGCTGTGATTTTTCCAAATATCACGGCACAGTTCCACAGGCAAAAAGCATTTTGCAGCGGTTTGATACGCAGGCTTTTTTTGCATCGTTGGGCATCCTCACGCGCACCGATGCCGAGGGCAGGATGTATCCTGCGGCAAATGCTGCCTCATCAGTTCTGGATTCTTTGCGGCTGGCCTGTGCAAGATACGGTGTTACGGAAATCTGCAACACAAAGCTGACTGCCCTCAAACAAAAGGGTGATACATGGGTTGCCCTTTGCGGTGAAAAAAACTACACCGCCGATGCTGTGATCCTGGCGGCAGGGGGTGCTGCGGCACCCAATTGCGGCACAGACGGCAATCTGCTGCCAATGCTGCAAGCCATGGGGCACGCCGTGACCCATCCCCTGCCCGCGCTTTGCCCCATCCCCACAGATCCTGCACTGGTACGCAGTCTGAAAGGAATGCGCGTGCAGGCATCTGCATCACTGCTGCTGCAGGATACGGTGTGCAAAACGGAGATCGGCGAGGTGCAGTTTACAGAAAATGCGCTGTCGGGCATTTGCATCTTCAATCTCAGCCGATTGGCAGCCATCTATGGCAACCGCGCACGCATTGCACTGGATCTGCTGCCCCACCATAGCATGGAGGAGGCGGACGCGCTCATACAACAATGGATCACCCTGCGCGCAGAGGACGATGCAGAATCTCTGCTGATCGGCTTACTGCCCAAACGAGTCAGTGCGGTATGCATCAGGCAGGCGATGCAAAAGAACCAAGGCACGGTCAAAAGCATCTTTCCAGATACCATGGCGAAAAAAACGCTGCTGCAACTCCTCAAATGCTGGGTTTTTCCCGTTACAGGCACTGCGACGTTTGCGCAGGCACAGGTCACGGCAGGAGGCGTTTCGGGGCAATCAATCACTGGCACACTGGAATCCCGCCTGGCAAAGAACCTATATCTCTGCGGTGAATTGCTGGATATTGACGGCGATTGCGGCGGCTACAATCTGGATTGGGCGTGGGCATCGGGCTGCTGCGCCGGCAAGGCTGCCGCAAAGGGGTAACCGATTGTACAATCCGATCATCCTGCGCCGCACTTTTTGCATAAGCGGCGCATCCATCGGCAGACTGAATGGCGCCCTACCGAGAGGCTGCGCTATCACAGGCAAATGACAATACCTGATAAGATGTCACGATCTTATCGGGCATTTTTGATGCGGATGCCTGTGAGGAATTTGCATTGGTGATCGTATACAGATGTGGGATTGTATTCAAAATGCAAGGGAATCGAGGTGATGGATATGCCAGACGAAGAACTGCTGCATTTGCTGCTGCACAACCCAGAGGAAGGCTGTCGCCAGTTGCTGATGCAATACAGCGGCTTTGTACTTGCCGTGGTGCGCAGGCGCATCGGTACCTGCTGTTTGCCACAAGAGGCAGAGGAACTGGTCAGCGATATTTTGTTCGAATTCTATCAAAAGCGGGCACAAATCAATCTGCAACGGGGTAGTATACGCGCACTCCTCGCCACCTTGACCATGCACCGCTGCACCGACTGGTACCGCCGCTACGCCGCACAGCA
Source organism: Oscillospiraceae bacterium (assembly GCA_016295145.1). Taxonomy (GTDB): domain Bacteria; phylum Bacillota; class Clostridia; order Oscillospirales; family Ruminococcaceae; genus Firm-04. The sequence continues at coordinate 8,221 of JAEDLR010000003.1, read as the reverse complement.
GGCGCAGGCAACACAGGTCGATGCCAAATGCTTGTTGGATATCTGTGACACTGCCCCCGACCCGGAAACACAGTACATACGCAAGGAGCAGTGTGCTAAGCTCTTTACCATGATGCAGCAGCTCAGCGAAGGTGACCGCAATTTGCTGATGTGGAAATACTACTTCGGGGAAACTGCACCTGAAATCGCAAAACGGCTCTCCATCCGTGTAGGTACGGTGGAGATGCGCATATCCAGAGCCAAAAAGAAACTCTTACAACTGATGGGAGGTGAGGAAGATGCGCTCTGAACATTATGATATTGCTCTTCTGCTGGATGGCTGTAACGAAGCACAGCTCACTGCTCTGCTTGCGGATTTGGATCTGCCGCGAGCAACCTCTGCCGAAGAACAACGCATCGCACAGCGATTTTTTCAAAAAGTCGGGGGCACGGTAAGCATGGAGTCAGATCCCAATGGGATCGTGGTGCCTTTTGAACGCGCAGACCGTCCCATCAGAAAACAGCAATGGTATTCTCTGGCGGCTGTTGCCTGCCTGACCCTGGCACTGGTTGCCAGTGCGGTATACCTGTTGCAGATTCCGCGGCCACAGATATCAGAAAGCAGCCTGCCGGATGCCGGAACGACTTCCACCACCAGCAGCATAAGCAGCACAATTAGCACGGCTTCTTCCGATATCCCAACCGCAGTGAGCTCTGTGCCGGAAAACACGCTGCCTACAGGCACATTGAGCGATGAGACATCAACCACGGTACACACCACCACAGCCACCATATCCAAACCAACAAATCTTTTGTCATCCACCACGACCACCACAACTACGGTTCCATACACCTCCACACCGCCGATGACGACCGTACCGACGTCAAGCTTCACTACCACTGCCACACCGCCTTTCATATTCACCACCACGCCGCCTTTCATAGTCACCTCCACAACTGCGATACACTCAGAGTGGTTCGAGACAACGACTCAGATCGAAACGGTAGCCGACACCACAGAAACCACCACTGTGGCAGAATTGGTTCCTTTCCTGCCGCCGATACAGCCCATGACTGCCATGGTAGTCGGGAACAAATCCTACAGCGATTAAGCACAAAAAACGAGCCTCACCATAGGGTGAAGCTCGTTTTGCTTTGTGTGCAAGCGATCAGCCAACCAGGCCCGATCGCTCGATACCCTCTGTAAAGTGCTTCTGCAAGCAAGCATAGAGGATCAGCATAGGCGTGATGGAAATCAGGCAGCCGGATTCCAGCCACACGATTTTTTCACGGGCACTGACCTGTGCGTTTGCGTTGTTGAAAATCGCGAGGTTCAAGGTCGCGTCCAGATTCTTCAGCACCAGTGCGATGGTCTTGGTGTTGTTGAAGAACGAACTACTGACATAGAAGTCGTTCCAGTACCACACGATGGAGAACAGGAACACCGTGAGGAAAGAGGAAGCTGCGTTGGGCACCATCACGCGGATGAAAGTGTTCAGGGGCCCACAGCCGTCCAGATACGCGGCATCTTCCAACTCCTTGGGCAAACCGCGGAAAAACTGTCGGAAGATGAAAATCATCAGTCCCGAACGGATACCGTTTGCCATCATCGCCGGCAGATACATAACCGCAAACTTATCAATGAGGCTGACCGCGCCGAACATGAAGTTCTTGAAGGTCATGTACAGCGGAATGGAAAGAATCTGAGTGGGCACCAGGATCATCAGGATTACGATGCCGAACAGCAGATCTCTGCCCTTGAACTTGAAACGGGCGAAGCCATAGCCGGTGATCGCACAGGTGATCACCTGCATGATGGAACAGCCCAGATTCAGCACCAGCGTATTGAACAGCGGATTCTGGCGGTTTGAAATGGGATTCGTCAGGCCCATTGCGTCGATGGTCTGCTTCATGACCTTCAAGGTCAGGTTGCGGGGGATCCACATAACGGTGGGGTCATTCATATCGCCGCTTTCACGGAAACCGTAGCTGAGCATGAACATCAACGGTGTGAGAATGACAAAACCCAGCCCGAACAGAATCAGGAAGCGGAAGATAGGCCACGCCTTTTCAAAGATCATTTTACGCCGCAGATACGCGACCTCTTGTTTGGTCATGCTCTGCATACGGATCTTCATTGCCTCTTTGGGCGACATACCATTGCCGACCTGTTTCTCCTCGTGTACCACAGGCTTTGCTGATTCGGGGATATAGCCCTCCGGCAGCGTATGCGGACGTTGGGACGAGGACAGCGACGCCGGTGCAGCCTCAACCGCAGCATCTTCCGTAGCAAGCGATTCGGTGTTCTCCTGCGGCGTGGGGGTAATCATGTTTTCGTTTTCCATAGCTGCACCCCCTTATTCCACTTCGTAGAAGATAAACTTGTTGATGATGACCGTAATGATGCCCACAACAACCATAACAATGGCAAAATAGCTCCACGCCATAGCCGCTGCATAGCCGTAATCCCATTCCAGTTGCTTTTCCAACACACGGCTCATAACAGCGTTATCGGTAGCAGTAAAGGAGTCGATGACCGTGTAGATGAAGTTTGCAAGGATCATGGGGCTGACATAGGGCAGGGTGATTTTCCAGAAGTATTCCCATGCGGTTGCGCCCTCCATAGAGGCAGCTTCCTTGGCGGATGGCGGAATATTCTGCAAAGCCGCCAGGAAGATGAGAATCTGGATACCCGAACTCCACACCAGACCGAAAATATCGGTGGTAACGGTGTTGATGACTTCACTGAGGCTGTCACTGATATTCATGACACCTAAGAACTCCAGCAGCTCATCCACAATATCCGTCTGAAACAAGGTGGAGAATTGTGCGCCGCTATCGGCACCGGTACTGGCAATATCACCGTTGATGATATTGTAAACGGGGCCGGTTGCAATGATAACGGGCAGGAAGAAAATCGCACGGGCAAAGCCTCTGCCCTTGAATTCCTGATTCAGGATGACTGCAATAAACAGCGAGAACACCAGAATCATAGGGGTGGTCAGCGCAGTATCTTTCAGCACCTCCACCAGCCTTTGCTTATAGGACGGGTCGGTCGCAAAGGCATACTTAAAGTTGGCAATCCAGCCGAAATCCGCAAAGGGCAGCCATTCCTTGTTCATGCCGCCAACCTGGGGCTTCAGTGAGGCGTTATCCATGAAGCAGTAGCAAAGGGATTCAACCATGGGCTTTAAAAACCACAAAAGCGTACCCACCAGCCACAACGCAATAAAGCCGTAACCGTAGAGGGATTTTCTGCGTTCATATGGAATCTTCATTCAAACACCACATCTCCTTCCTCTACATAGTCGCGCAGGTAGTAGGTTTCGCCGCCGCAGGTCACCGAGCAATTTGCCAGATCAACCTCGGTTTGCACACCGTTTGCATAGGCTGTCTTAATGATATCGCCCTCCTGCACATAGCTGACGATATAGGAATCACTGGTCTTTGCGAGAATATCCTTGGTGTACTGATAATACTGCGCCGCATTGTCAATCCAATACTTGTAGTAGGCGTAGTAGTACACATCGAAATCGGTATCTTTCAGGTCGCTGGACTCGGCATAAAGCATATCAAACCGCAGATTGCTGCCTGCTGCCAGTGCCAGCATCACCAGACGCTCCGCATCGGCACTGCCGTTGACTGCCTTGGTAGAGTAAGGGATCACACCATGCATTACCATCTGATACAGCGGAATATCGGCATCCAGAATATCAAAGCCACTGGAGTACAGCGGGATATCGGTAATGGTATCGGTATACTTCAGCACATAAGCATTGGGATCCTGCGAAAGCACCGAACCCACATCGGAGTTGAGTTTTGCCAGACCGCCCTCGATCGCCTCCATGGTCTGCTCACGGGATGTTGCAGACTTTTTGCCGTAATCGCCGTACAGCAGAGAAGACATCTCACCGATGCTGACGGAGGTAAGCCCTGCCTTCTTGTAATTCTTGGCAAGCTTGTCGTACAGATCCGTAAAGGTGGAGGGAGAAAGCAGCGACATGGTTTTCTTTTCGCCGTAAGGCACACCGTATGCGCGCTCAAAATCCACAATTCTTGCAAAAGAGCCGGATACACGCACTGCGGTATCGGTCAGCGAATAATAGCCGCTGCCCGAGTAATAGGCGTAGTTGTTCACGGTAGGGTACCATGCGATGCCGTTGCTGTTCATGTAATCCACAAGGTCATTGAAATCGGACTTACCGCCTAGCGTACCGGAGGGCTTTGCCTTGTAATCCACCTTGCCGCTGATGCCGGCACTGGTCCAGTTGTTCAGCGAAACCACCAATTGGTCTGCACCTGCCGCTTTCAACTGCGAGAGGATCTCTTGGGTTTCCTCGTAGCTTGTCATACTGGTTTTAAGGAATACCGGAAAACCGAGAATGTTTCTCTGCTTTTTTGTACCGCCATACACATCTACATAGCAATAAGCACTGTCTGCCTTTGCCTTGACAGTCACGCCTTCATCTTCCAGAAGGTGCTGACGGTATCTTGCGGCAATATCCACATAATCCAGCTTTTCCCCCTGATCGGCGTTCACTTCGTCCTCTGCACACAGGGGATAGTAGCGCACCTGCATACGCACCTCAGGCATATTTTTCTGGTACACAGCCAAAGGCGTCAACTGGTCGGTGCCGAGGAAGTATTCATCGGCGGCACGGGTGATAAACTCAAAATAGCAGATATTGTACCCGGTATTGGACTGTCCCGTGCCGCTGACCGCTGCACGAATATTGCAGTTGCCATCGCCGGAGGTTGCCACAGCGAGCATTGCGTTCTCACCCTTGACAATACCGTACATCGGCAGCGAAACGCCCTCCACCACAGCACCCTTGGTTTTCGGCACTGCCGTAACATCCTTGCCGTAGATTGGCTGATTGTAGGTTTTCGCGCTGTACTTTTCATTGTTGAAGTTGATGATAGCACCGCTGCCATCGGGAATGACAAAATAGCCTTCTTCATTGGAATCCGCAGCACCGAACGCATTCAGCACCGCCAGTGATTGCGCGAGAACGGGGCCATCCTCATTGTCAGGGCCGTATTTCTCGGTGATCTCGGAGGAATCAATGGTAACCTGCAGATAATCCTCGCCCAACTCGTAGCGCACGGGGATCTTGATGCCCACCTTACGGAAGTTGTAGGTGACCTGCACGCCGTTGGGGATGGTCTTATAGCTGATGGTGGTCTTGGAGGTATCTGCCGAACGCACCGTGGTAGTGGAACGGTCGTCGATCTCGGCAGCGGTCAAAATCAGACCGGAGGAAAGCCCCTTTGCCAGCACCGGTGTTGCGATGGAATCGCCTGCTGCATTGATGGGCGACGACCACCAAATGTAGCCGTTCTTCTTATTTTTCAGTGCAAAGATGTCCTCGGGCTTCTCGTCGTTGTCCTCATCGAGCTTTTCCTCGTCCCACGCATACAATGCCAGATGATCGTTTTCCGCAACGATTTTCATCTTTTGCAGCACATCGTCCTCGGTACGGTCTACCCAAGCATCATCATCGTCGGCACTCTCCTCCTTATTATTGGCGGAGTCCGTCGCGGAATCGGCAGCTTCATCGGCAAGGGCAGGCAGTGCAGTAATGCTCATGGAAGTCATCATCGCTGCTGCCAGCAGGCAGGCGAGCATTCGTTTTTTCTTGATTAACACTGTGTTCACCGCCTTTACACACGCACTCTATACAGGATCTCTGTGTAGATGGAGTAGACAAATACATAAACATTCTGGAACAGGCTCAGCAGCAGCACTGCCAGGAAAAGGATAATCAGCATTGCAATGAGTGTCAGCACAATGGCGACGACCGTTTTGGTAAAGGTATACTGATGTACTGCCTTGATGGCGGAGAACAGAAGCATACCCGTCCAGATCAGACCGACATACTGCAAAACGGTAAAGAAGATGAATTCATCCTGCACCAGAATATGCGAAAGAAAAACATCTACAAACTGGCATACGATATACGGAATCAGCGCATAAGAACTGTAAATGGCGATGTTCTTCATGGTGCCTTCGCCGTCCAGCAGCGTACACACCGACCAGTTACCGATCACCCACGCCAAAAAATACACAACGCTCTGCATGATGTAGGGCATAACACTGAACATGGCATCGGGCAGCGGCCGGAACTGGAAGCCGCACCAGCGGTCATAGGCGATTTGTGCCACGAACAACGTAAAAATGATGATGAAGGTGTAGGAGAGCTTTCCTGCCTTCTTCCAACGCAAATCTTCAAAGCCCTCAAAGGGATGGAAAATCGCGTGTTTGACAAATTGGGGCTGTGTTAAATCCAGCATGACGAAAGCACCTCCTTATTCTTCTTCGGGAGCCTTTGGAATCAGCTCTGTCGTAGCGGTGGCAAGGGCTGCCGCACGCCGTTTTTTCAGTATCCGCTTGATAACCTGCCATGCAACGATCAACACAATCAGTGCGATCAGGATAATCGTCAGATTGTCTTTTAGGAACTCGGAACGCCACCGCTCAAATGCCCTGTTGTATCTGCCCGAGGCATCTGCCTTTTTGGCATACTCCATGGCGTCCTCGTATCTGCCCATGTTAAAATAGGCACTGGCAATACCCAAATACGCTCTGCGGTAGTTACCGTCACGTTTCAGCACCTCAAGCCACGGCTCCAGTGCTTCTTCGTAATAACCGCCGTTATACTTTGCGGTTGCGTCGTGCACGATGTTGCCAAACACCGTCTGGTTGAAAATGGTCACGGTTCCCTTGGTGGCATCCAGCACCAGCACCGACTCACAGTTCTCACCCATAGTTTCCACGGCAGCCACACCGCCTGCGGAGAACGCACCGACCTGCTCGCCGATCGTGCCCATAATGAACAGCAAAGACGCTTCTTCATCGTACTGGAACACACGGCCCGTGGTTGAATCCAGACAGTTGATCGAGCCATCGTCGCCGATATCAATATCCACGATCTTGGTTTTGTAGCTTGTGCCGCTGTACCATGTGGAGAACAGATCACCCCATACGAAATTGGACATATAGCTAAACAGGTTGTGCCCCTCGGGGTTGACCTTTTTGACGATATCGGTGTCGGTGCTTCCCGAAGAGGTGGAGGTGTAGATAAAGCCCTTCCGTACATCAATATCAAAATTATCGAAGGCGGTAGGGGTACTTCTGGCGCGGTATTTCTTCTCCTCCTCGGAGGCAATGGCGTTCCAGAAATGGTTTGCGATCACCTCAGCAGTGGCTGCAACAGCGTTTGCACCGTAATAGCCGATGAATTCGCCATCGCAGTCAAACATGGCAGCACCCTTTGTGGTATTGTTCAGCACGATGTACACATTGCCTGCGTTGTCGCAAAGGATCTTCTGCGGCAGGAAGGTCAGTGCCTGATCGTAGACGGTAGAGGTCGGTTTGGTGATCTCCATTTGCACCTTCAGGTTGGCATCCACCACCAATGCACGGGAATTCTCGTTATCGGCAATGTAAATCAGGCCCGTATCCGGCGAAACATACACGCCCTTCGGATTCTTCAGCGTAGTAGTAGAGCCATCCGGCATGATAAAGGTATCCATGATGAGCAGGATCTCATCAAAGGCGGAATTCACCTTCAGAATGCGGTTGTTGCCCGAATCCACAATATAGAAGTTGTCGTCGGCGTCCTTATACAGATCCGAAGGTGATTTCAATGCGGTAGTGCCCAGATCCAGACCGGACACAGCGCGCTCTGCAAGGTAACCTGCCTGCGAGGGCACTGCCTCACCCAGATAGTTGTAGTTGTACACATCGTATGGCTCATCAGCGAACGCAGTGGTTGTCAGCGCCGATGCTGCCATAACGGCGGTGATGCCGGCAGCTGTGATCTGCCGTAACAGGTGTTTCTTCACAAATATCTCATCCTTTCTGCATGAATTTGCCGGAAATCAATCTTTAATACCGGAATGTGCCATAGTTTCCATAACCTGGCTCTGTGCGAGGATAAAGAACAATACCGGCGGCACAAAGAGGATGACCGCAGCAGCCATGGTAACGCCCTGACGGGAGATACCGGCACTTGCTGCTTGCTGGATGACGGTAGGCAGTGTCTTGAGTGCTTCATCGTATACAAGGCTGCCGCCCGTAATATTCCACGCGCCCTGGAATGCGAAGATCGCCATGGTCATCAAAGCAGGCTTCTGGTTGGGGATTACGATTCTCCAACAGATGGTGAACAGGTTGGCACCATCTACCTTTGCTGCCTCAATCATGGCATCGGGGATCGAAGTCATGCTCTGACGCATG
>JAEDLR010000036.1 GCA_016295145.1 Oscillospiraceae bacterium | reverse complement strand
AATAAAGTCAATATTCGCAATGGGATGCCTGCTCCTTAGCGTATGGGTTCGATGCATCATATTGCTGCATGGCAAAGCGTTTGCCGTTGCTCAGCGCAACGCCTACCATTTCGGTACCGGATTCGGCATATTTATAATCCAGATAGGATATGCAGTGGTATTCGTTGCCATATTCATCTTTTACAATGTAGGGGGCTTTGTTGTTTTGGTTGGGCAGCTTGGCGGTTACAGGAAAGGAAAAGCATTCGTAATCGCTGCGGGAGATCAGATCGTAATCCGAACCACGCCCGAACTTTTTGCCCATCCCTTTCAAGATGTAGTAGATATTGATGATCATCAGTGTGCACCATACCAAAAAAACGCTGCCTGTTCTTCTGCCCCGTGCGCCTGACCACAGCAGCAGAAAATCGCCAAGGGCAGGAATCATCAGCAATACCGTGCCAATCACGCTTGTAAACAGTGCCGCCATGAAATTGCCACGGGCCTCTTTGATGTAGCTGCGCGTTTTATGGTATTGCGCTTCTGTCAGCAAGTAGCCTGCCATGATTGTCCTCCTTGTTGTGCGTCAAAAGATCGGGTATCTTGATTTGTGGGGTATTGCTATCATGATGGGGTGTTTTCTGCCAGAATCTGCAATTGTTTTGGAAAATTCGTGAGATTGCGCGGGGTATCGCCGTCGATTACGATCATATCCTCAATGCGGATACCAAATCGACCGGGCAGATACACCCCCGGTTCCACTGTCATGATGATGCCGTTTTCCAGTGCCTGCTCGCAGCGCGGCGATGCTGCCGGTGATTCGTGAATCTCAAGTCCAACAGAGTGTCCCAGCGCGTGGGTGAAGTACTGTCCCAGCCCTGCTTCCGCAAGCGTATTTGCTGCCGCTTCGTGCATATTTTTGCACGGCAGACCTGCTTTTGCCTGTGCAATGGCTACCGATTGCGCACGCAGTACCGCATCATATGCCCTGCAGAAAGCGTCGCTTGCTAAGCCATATGCAAAAGTACGCGTCATATCGGAGTGATAGCCGTGATACACCGCTCCAAAATCCATCAGGATGACATCGCCGGGTTGCAGTCTGCGTTCCGAGGGCACGCCGTGGGGCATACTGGCACGCTCGCCAAACAGCAGAATGGTCTGGAACGAGGGCTGCTCGCTGCCGTACACTGTCATGAGATAGTCGAGCTTTGCCGCGGCTTCTTTTTCGGTGATGCCCGTATGCAGTGCAGGCAGCAGGTCAGACAACGCCTTTTCGGCGATGCGCTGTGCTTTTTCAACGCAAGCAATTTCCTCTGCGGATTTCCGTTTGCGCAGCTGCGTCAGTCGCTCACCCATAGGCAGCCAGTTGATTTGCGGCAATGCTTCTTTCAGGTGGCCGTACTGTCTCACCGTGAGATAATCGTCCTCAAACAGCACTGTGGTTGCCTGATGAGCATCCAATCGCTGTGTGAGATATGCAGTTTCAGTCATATCGGCAGGGCGCACTGATACCGTGAATCCTTTTGGTATCAGCAGTGCTTCGGCGCGTTCTATGTATCTGCCATCGGTGAAGAAAGCAGCGGTTTTGTCATGAAACAGCAGACATTTGCCCTCAAAGGCGGTTTCGCCCAGCGCATAGATCAGCTGTACCTCACTTTGCAGCAGTACGGCATCTGCATTTGTGCCTTGCAGCATGGTGATGATTTCCTTGATATGGTGCATGGTATTCTCCTTTTTTCAAAAATCCCCACCCCATAAAGAGGCAGGGAATCTGTTGGGGGCAAAAAGAGGATGTTGTCTAGATTACTGGAGCTGCTCCTTGGCAGCGGTCAGCGTATTGCGCATCAGAATGGCACGGGTCATGGGACCAACGCCGCCGGGCACGGGGGTAATTGCAGAGGCGACCTTTTCCACCTCATCATACGCCACATCGCCGCAGAGTTTGCCTTCAGCGTTACGGTTCATGCCCACATCAATGACAACGGCACCGGGCTTGACCATATCCGCAGTGACGAAATTTGCCTTGCCCACCGCAGCCACCAGAATATCTGCCTGACGGGTCTGTGCAGCCAGATCTGCCGTGCGGGAATGGCAGATGGTAACGGTACCGTTGCGATGCAGCAGCAGCATACCCATGGGTTTGCCTACAATGTTGCTTCTGCCGATGACCACACAATGCTTGCCGTTGATATCGCAACCAATGCTGTCCAGCATCTCGATGACACCGGCGGGGGTGCAGGGCAGGAAGGAATAATCGCCGATCATGATCCTGCCGACATTTTCGGGGTGAAATGCGTCTACATCCTTGGCAGGGGAAATCGCGTGCAGAATGGTCTGCTCGCAGATATGCGCGGGCAAAGGCAGCTGCACCAGAATGCCGTTGACATTGCCATCGGCATTGAGCTTTGCGATCAGATCCAGCAGTTCAACCTCGGTGGTTTCGGCAGGCAGCGCGTACTCATATGATGCAAAGCCGACTTCTGCGCAGTCTTTTCGCTTGTTGTTGACATATACACGGGATGCAGGATTATCACCAACCAGTACCACTGCCAGCCCAGGATTGCAGCCTTTTTCTTTCAGTGCTTTTACCTCTGCTGCAACCTCGGCTTTTACATTTGCAGCGATCTTCTTGCCGTCAATAATAGTAGCCATGATTGTTACTCCTTGTCATTTTGATTCTCGGTTTCGGAAGATTCCTCTGTTGTTTCCACAGCTTCGGAGCTGGTGGTTCCTTCGTTGGTATTTTCAGTATCCGCTGCAAGAAGCTCCGCAGCATCCATTACACTTTGTGCGATATTCGCTGCATCTTCTGTTTTTGCAGATTTTTTCTCGGCACGGCGCGCACGGTATTCCTCTTCCCGTGCATCGGCTTCGGCAAGCAGTTTCCGGGATTCCACCGTGTTGACATACAGCACATAATCACCGTGCATACGCTTGACGCGGCTGTACATCACAATAAACAGCACCAGACCCACCGTTGCGGTCATTACGGCAACCACCTGTGAAATACGCAGTGTGCCTACATACAGGCTGTCGGTGCGCAGGCCCTCGATGAAGAATCTGCCGATGCCGTACCATACCATGTACAGCAAAAAGATCTGTCCATCAAACTTGCGCCACTTTTTGGAAATGATATGCAGCAGTACAAAACCCAGCAGGCACCAGAAGGATTCATACAGGAAGCAGGGGTGTACGGGTCTGTTGGCAACCACGCCGGGCAGCTCGTCGGCGTGAACGGTGAGGTACGCCTGGATTCTGCCGCTGGACATACCGAAAATGCCGTCGGTATTGCAGCCAAATGCCTCATGATTGGTAAAGTTGCCCCATCTGCCAATGCCCTGCCCAATCAGAAAGCCCAGCGCGGTGAGATCCAGAATGGGCAGCAACCGGACTTTGCGTATCTTGCAGATAATCACGCCCACGAGCAATGCACCGATGATGCCGCCGTAGATAGCGAGCCCGCCGTGACGGATGTTGATAATTGCCTTCCAGTCCCCTGCGTAGGTATCCCAACGGCAAAGAACATAGTAGGTTCTTGCTCCCACTATGCCGCCGATGATGCCGCCAATGACGCCGTCTATGGCACGGTCGGGGTCAATACCGAAACTGCGCATACGGGAGAAACCGTACCACATCGCAAGCAGCAGACCCACTGTGATAATGATACCGTACCATTTCACATCAATGCCGAACAATGTAAACGCAACACTGTCAACCGTCAATTCCAGACCAAGCCTCGGAAAGACGATCTGATTCATATCAAGATTATCCAGTTGTATCATAACTTCTCCTTTCACAAAGCATTGTCTTCTGGCGCAATGACCGAAAGACAAACCTTATCCGCGCAGAAGCGTTCCCGCAGGCACTGCATTGCATCCTCCGGGGTAATCGTGGAGAGCACTTCTGCTCTGGCAAAGGGCGAGATGCGGTGCGCCATAAAGGAATCCACCAGTGTGGAAACCGCACCCTCCGGGGCACTGTTTACCGTGATTGCCTCACCGTAGGCTGCACGCTTGAGCGTGTTGAACAGGTTCATATCCAGACCCTCTGTCTTTACACGTTCGATCTCAGCAAGCAGTGCGCCCTGCACTGCCTGTGGGTCATCGGATTCGCCCGCTGCCATCATGCAGAAAAATCCATCGCCGCTGAGGTAGTCCGTATTGAATGCATCATTGATCAGCCCTTCGGACATCAGCTTCTGGTACAGGGGAGAGGCAGACCCTGCGATCACATTGAATACAAGCGTCGCGGTCAGTGCGGCGCGCAGTTCCTCAATCCCCTCCTCAGGACGGCTCTTGAAGCCGATCATGAACATGGTTTTGCCAACCGCCATTTTTGTGCAGGCATAGGGCTTTACGACGCTCTCCGGTTCGGGCAGAAATACCGCTTCCAGCTTCTGCTGTGGGGCGTTGATGAGCAGTTTGTCGGCAACGGCAAGCACCTGTTCCACGGTAATATTGCCTGCACAGCAAAGCACCATATTGTGCAGATTATAGAAAGTACGGTAACAGGCATACAGCAGCTCGGGCGTAATCTGCGCGATGCTTTCTACGCTGCCTGCCACATCCAGTTGTACGGGGTGATTGTGATACAGGCATCGCAGCAGCTGAAAGAACAGTCTGTCGCCGGGGTCATCGAGATACATCTTGATCTCCTGCGCAATGATGCCCTGCTCTTTTGCGACGGTCGCCTCGGTGAAATAGGGCTTCTGTACAAAATCCAGCAGAATTGCAAGGGAACGGTCAAAATTCTGCGAGCAGGAAAACAGATACACAGTGCGGTCAAAGGATGTGTAGGCATTGGCGCAGGCACCCTCCTGATTGAACAGTGCAAAGGTATCGCAGTCCTCATTCTCAAAGAGTTTATGTTCCAGAAAATGCGCAATGCCTTCGGGTACGGTGGTATATTCGGCATCGCCCTCCAAACGGAAGCGTGTGTGGATCGAGCCGTATTTTGTGCCGAACATGGCGTGTGCCGTGCTGAAGCCGGGCTGCTCCATCACACGGATTTCCAATCCGCTGGGGTGCTGTATGCAATGGCAGATATCGCCTGTGCGCGTATCACGCAAAACGGTGGTTTCATATTTCATGGTTCACGCCTCCTCTCCATCTGCATCGGATTTGGTTGCAAGCAGGGTATATACGGTATCCGGCTGCAACTTCTTCGCGGCAGCGATCACCTGTTCACGGGTGATGCTGCGCAGAGCCGCTGCAGTTTCTTCTATGGTGCGGGAGTTTCCTTCACGCTTTTGCTGCAATACCCATCCTGCCATGCCGCTTTGTGAATCGGATGCGGCAGCCAGTGTGTGTTCAAAGAACATCGTGCATTCGTGCATCATACTGTCGGGGAAGTCGCCGTTGCGGAGGGTTTCGATCTGCTCCATGATTGCAGCTTTGGTTTCCTCCAGGTTTTCGGTTCGCACGCCGCAATCAATGGTCAGAGCGTGTTTGCTGCGCACATAGCGTGAGGCGCAATAATAGCAAAGACTGCGTTTTTCGCGCACATTGGCAAACAGCAGCGAGCCGGTTGTACCACCCAGCAGCAGATTCAGCATACGCATGGCATCGTGATCGGCGTCGGTGGTTTTCATTACCATTACCAGCTTGCACTGAGTGACAGGCAGTGGTTCCTCAACATTCTCCACGGTGGGTTTTACCGGGCTGACGCTTTCGAAATGCACCGTCAGTGGCTGGCGCGTAATCTCTTGGAATGCGGCGCGCAGTGCAGGGAGTATCTGCGGCTTTTCTTCCGGCAGTACCGCTACGATCTCAAGGGGTGCGGTGGCAAGCATTCTCTGCCAAGCAACATAGGCACTTTCAGCAGTGACCGCTTCAGCGGAGGCACGGGTGCCATAGGGCGGGCAAGCGGCAGGCTCACCGGCATAGGCGATTTCTGCGGCACGCTGCATGGCATAACTGCGCTTTTGGTTGATCTCACAGTCAATGGCATCCAGCAGATTCTGTTTGCAGTAACGGAACGATTCGGCATCAAATGCGCCGTTTTGTGCGTTCGGATGCAGCAGGCAGCCTAAAGTGAGGTGCAGCATGGCATCGGTTACGGATTCACCGTCCAGTGCAAATGTATCGTTGATCCAATGTGCGGAAATGGTTAGTTCCTGCACATCGCCGCTGTTGCCGCGGCTGCTTTGCAGAGAAGCACCGTACAGTGATTGTTTTTGCAGTGCCAATGCTGCAATTGTTGGGTATTCTGCCGAACAGTTGGTCAGCAGGTCAATCATCAGAGCGTTCTCCGCAACGGTTTCGGGGGCACGTCTGGCATAGAATCGAAAATAAAGCGAACAGGTTTTGAACTTGGGGTCGTACAGCTCCGTATAGGAGATGCCGCCGCCGAGAGAAGCGGTGAAAGGCTGTTGCGCCATTGGAAAAGTCCTCCTTTTATGCGGTGTAGAAGTACATACACCTCTATTATACCACATCAATGAGGAAAAAGCGATACCTTTACGGGAATTTTTTCAAATTTTACCGTGATTATCACAATTTTAGGGCACAGGCGAAACCTTTCAGCTTATTGATGCAAGCGGTATGGATGATGTTCAGCGGGCGTGAAATAGCACGGGCTGCGTCACCGTGTGATGTTGCTCACACGGTGACGCAGCCCCATTTTAATTGTGCCCTATTAAACTGATATTGTATGCTTCGCTTATAACGTAGCCTTGTACAATTGCACGCCGTTGAGAATAACAATCACGTCCTCATTGTTGACAACTGAATATGTATAAGCCAAGTTACCCACTAGCTTGGTGAGAGAACCGGTTTCATCTATAAAACAGAGATTCATCAATGCAGGATCACCTGACTTTGCATATGTGATCACCGGCTGTATATGATTCAACACCAAACTTTGAGCATAGGGAGTAAAGTTTATATCACCCATCGAAGATACCTTGTCATTTACAACATCATACAGTAGACACGTATTACGAGGCATCTCGTAGCCCAGATTAAAAGCGATATAATTGCCAAAGGGTACAGTTTGATCCAAAAAACCGTCCGGCTCTGCTTGGCACGCGCCGCTTACATTTTGAAGGAATTTTGACGAGACCTGCTCTCCATTCGTATCGTAGGTAGTGACGTAGACCTCCGACAAATGATTTCTTTGCGAACACTCATATATCTTTCCGCCGGATGCTGAGTAAATGTAAAAATCCTCGTTGCGATCTCCTGATTTGGTTATAATTTCGCGTTCACCTTCCGGCGTGAAGAGCGTTACGTGATATGTGAGCATATCGCGGTCTATATCAAATATAGCTTGTTTCGTCGACTGGATAAGTATAAACAAAACTGTAATCCAAATTCCAAGGTCTTGATTTCAGAGGAGTAACTGTTTTTGCAGTGAGATCAACCTTATAATGAACTTGCTCGCCGAGTGTTTCAATTGTGAAGAACATGCAGTCTCCTACCAAGGCGTAGCTGTCAACAGATGCATTCCAATCAGCAACACATCCATCAAACTTTTCTGATTCTCCGGTACTTAAATTGTATTGATAATAATAGATATCTGCGGTGTTTTCAGTCTTTTGTGTGTTTTTTTCAAAATACACTACATCATCAATTACCGCAACCAATTTTAGGTAACTTTGCCCGTCGTCAACGAAGTCGTAATAGTTAAAATTTGAAATGCGTTCAACATTATCATGCTGTTTCATGTGATCGAGATCGATCGCAGGAAGATCTCCATTACTGCTTGTTTCGGGAGCACTACTGGTTTCGATGGAATCAGTATTGCTGGCTGATGGGGATGTTTCTATGGTGGATTCGGAGGAGTTGGGGCTTGGCGTAACGCAAGCCCCAAGTGGTAACATCATCAACGAACAAAGCGCGGCAGTGATTTTTTTAATGGTTTTCATGATAGCACCTCACATATCCGTTTCAAATTAGTACAAGAAATGCTTAGCCCAGTGATTCTGAGTGATTGTCCATGCATAGTCCGTGGTCATATAATATTTAGCTGATTGCGCAGGGGTTAACCAACCTCTGTACGGGTCAGTAAACCATGGTACCATGAAAACGCTAACAATCACATATCGAAAGGGTTATCTTATGAACTGTAATGATTATATCACAGAAAAAATAAAAAGTCAATACCTTTTTTGAAAAAAGTGTAATTTTTTTGGAATGTCAATAATAAGCGACACATTACTTTCCCAAAAAAGAAGCAACGGATTCGGAAAGCCCAGCCATGGAAATGCACTTCGTTCTTGACTTTGTGCAGATGGGTGTGTTATAATGTATCAGAAAACCATTGTGCTGAAACAGAAAGGAATACCATAATGAATCACGGAAACAATCAATTCAACGGGGTTATTTCGCTGGTGATCATAGCAGTGATGATACTTAGCGGTGCTTCGGTGCTGGCACCGGTTTATTTTGCCACACACGATAAATTTGTACTGATCTTTGCATTGATCTGGATTGGGATACTGGGGCTTGTGATGGTTCGCATGATCATGGGTATCATCAAGAACAAAAAGAATTCGCTGGACGATATGCAGCAATATTACGATCGCCAAGAGGAAGAGGCTTTTCAGGATGCAACGCCTGTTTCATCGGTACCGCCTGCGCCACAGACGAAAAATGCGCAGTATACAGTACAGATTGTCAAGGCAATCATCATGATGGTGTTGGGCAGCTTTGTGCTCGTACCCGCTCTGATGGCGTCGCACAGCTTGTTAATTGTGCCCTTTGCCTTGCTGTGGTACGGTATGTTGGGGCGTTCTATTGTACAGAATGTCGTTAAGATGAAAAAAGCCGCCGATGATCCCATGGACGATTTGCAGTCCATCGTGCAGAACAGTAACGTCTCCTCTGCCGTGCATCTGCAGCGGAAAATGGTGATTTGCCCGTATTGCGGCAAAGAGTCTCCTGACAATTTTACAAACTGCTGTCACTGCGGCAGAAAACTTTCATGATGCATGGCTCACAGCCACCAAAAAAGCGGTACCGCCCGAACAAGGCAGTACCGCTTCTTGATTTGCAGTATCATTATCGGTAGGATGCAAGAATCTCTTCGGTTTGCAGACCTGCACCGCCGTTACAGTCATATTCCTCATGGAACAATCTTGTCGGCTCGTTTTTGGGAATGGTATGGCTGCCACCTGCGTGGGTAAAGCGCGTAATACGGAAGCTGACACGCTCCTCGTCTACTGCGTCGATCACCACAGACATATCACGCTCGGTCTGTTCTACGCCGATCAGACGGGGGACGGCGGCAAACTGATAGATCTCCGGCAGGCCGAAAGACGAGGTGTGCATCACGGTCAGCACGGGCTTGCGTACAGAAGTAATGTACTCATGCTGGGGCGTTTCTGTAAAGGCATCGGCAGCGATGAGTTCGGGGACAGAGGCCATTTCAAGGGTTTGCAGTCTTGCACATCCCGAAAAAGCGCCGCTGCGAATCGCGCGCAGTGTACGGGGCAGCTTGACATACTCCAGTGCGGCACAGTTATGAAATGCGTTGGCATGAATGACAGCAACGCCCTCGGGGATCACCAGATGACGAATCAGACCGCAGCCGTCAAAGCAGCCAATGCCAATCTCACCGTTGGAGCCATCAGGGTAGCGCATTTCTTCTGGAAAAATGACGGTTTCCAGTGCATCGCAGTCACGAAACGCATATGTACCCAACTCACACACCTTTGCAGAGAGTGTGACAGACTGCAGATTTCTGCATTCGCGGAAAGCGTCCTCGCCGACGATACGGACAGAATCGGGCAGCACCAGATTGGTCAGTGCATTGCCGCGGAACTCGCCGCGTTCTACCATTTCCTTGTTGCGGAATTTCAGGCTATCATTGTTCTTCTTGGAAAACAGTCCCATAGTATTTGTCCTTTCTGCATGATGCATCAGAAATATTTATATTTTTTGGTCAGTCGCAGCAGCAGTTCTAAGCGGATGCGGTCCTTCCATTCTGGTTTTACCATATAGTAGATGTAGGTTTCCAACACATTGATATCGGGCAGCGAGCGGCCCTCTATCTTGAAATTCACAAAGCCTGCGGGTACATACCGTTCATACAGTGCCTGCGGTGTGATATGAGTGGGAAAATCCACGGTATCATACAGCGAAAGCGTCATATACGGGCACTGGAATTTTTCCACATCAAGGGTAGGCGGCTTCATGCCGGGCTTTGCGGTTTTTGCCCATTTTGCATACTGCAGCTGCGATTTGCCGATGGTGCGGTAATGTGCGCCGCGGCGTTTGCAGTTGGGGTCGCAGCAGGCGTTGATGAGCAGTTCACATTTTTCAGGGTGTGTGATTGTTGAAAGCAGATCCCAGTGGTTGTTGTGGCGGTAATCCAGAACCACCAGTTTGTAGTCCTTTTCCAGTTCCTCTGCCAATGCCTGCGGGTCGGTCAACTCTTTGCAGGTTGAGGATATGATGGGATACGAGGGATACCGGTCGCGTATATACTGCTCCAGCACGGGGGATGCAACGATCACCTCATTGAGGCCGTTATTGCCCAGCCGCAGCATTTCGTTGCAAAAGCGGTTCTGAAGATGGCGTTCGTCAATCAGCGGATTGGTAAAGGTGTAGCGGCAGGGCACACCCTGCTGGTTGAACGCCTTCAGTACTTCCTGCATGACTCTTTCGTCGCAGGTACCCTGCAAAAAACGCCCGCCGTTCCACAGCGCAGTGGGAAATACGCCATACACCGAACCGATGGTAACATTATCATAGAACGCTTCCGGTTTACGCTGCATCATTTGCAGCAGATGCATATTGAGCGAGAAATGCTTCAAAAAGTCCGGAATGTGAAAGCGAATTTGCTGCGCCATACTGATTGTGAATCCTCCTGTGATACTTCCTGCTTCTGGGGTATCAGCTTGATATATTTGGTTCGGATGATGCCAGCGGAAAAGGTCAGTGCCACGCCGGTGGTAAGGGGTTCCCTGTCAACAGTGGCAGCGCGCCCGGTGCCCTTGCTGCAAATACCGATTTCGGCTGAATGGGGGCAACCATACGCTTCTGTATGATTGCGCCTTCTGTGCAGTCAGTGGAGCGTATCGTCATATCCATATCAGGATATGACGACACACATTCATTGTAGCACGAAGCGGCTTTCTTTGTCAAGACTTTTGTGCTGAAAATCCAAAATAATCGGCGGCCTGCGGGGCTGTGCCATACGGCATACGAAAAGCAAAAGTCCGGATGTGACTCCGGACTTTGTTGTTACGATTCTGTTTGCGTATGCATATCAATGTGCTTGTACCATGTGCCCAGACGGTAGAAAATCATTGAGAGTAATGTGGCAGTTGCCCAGCTCAGGGGCCATGCCATCCAGATGCCCGTTGGGCCCATGAACTGCGAGAAGATCCAGGCGAGCACCACGCGCATGACAAGGTCAACCAGTGTTGCGATCATAAAGAATCCCATGCTGCCGCTGCCGCGCAGAATACCGTCTGCCAGTACCTTTACACAGATGATGGCAAAAAACGGTGAGGTAATGCACATGAAATTCCGTGCGGTCTGTAAGGCAAGTTCGCTGCTTTCCTTGTTAAGGAACAGGCGCAGCAGAGCGTTTCCGCCCAGCAGATACACTGCTGTAAAACCCAGTGCAATGGCGCAGACCATTTTCATTGCGGCACGGAATCCTTCCTTGACGCGGTCTGGCAGTCCTGCGCCGAGATTCTGTGCCGTAAAGCCGGACATTCCTGTGCCTGCGTTGGTAAAGCAGGTGATGGCAAAGGTGTTCAGCTTGATGGCTGCAGTATAGCCTGCAATGACCGCAGAACCGTAGGGGTTGATAAAGGTTTGGATGATGAGATTGCCCACCGAGATGAAACTCTGCTGTAAAATGGCGGGTATGGACATCACAACCATATCTTTCAGATCCTTAGGCGCAAAGAGCGCGGCACCTTTGCTTTGGGGTACCTGACCGATGCGCCGCAGAATCAGGATGAAAGCAATGATACAGGCAGCCGCTTGCGCAATAAAGGTTGCCCATGCAAGACCCGGCACACCCTGCTTGAATACAACCACAAACAGCAAATCCAGTGCAATGTTGCTGAGGGAAGAAAACATCAGCAGATACAACGGTGTTTTGCTGTCACCCAGACTACTGAACGATGCCGTAATGATGTTGTACATGAAGACAAACACGAATCCGCCGGTGTAAATACGCAGATACCGTTCGCCCTCACGGAAAATATCCGCAGGGGTATTGACCAGCTGCATGAGAAACGCACTACCGAGTATACCGGTAACCGTCAGCAGCAGAGAAAGCACTGCGCCGAAAATCAAGGCGGTCGTCATGCACGAGCGCACGCGCATGAAATCTTTTCTGCCGAACAGATTGCCCAGCACTACGCCAACGCCAATCTGCGAGCCGACTGCAACTGCCATAAACAACATGGTGATGGCATAACTGGCACCGATGGCAGCCAATGCCTGTTCACCGACATATTTTCCTGCGATGGCAGTATCTGCGATGTTGTACAATTGCTGAAAAAACACACTGAAGAACAACGGCAGGGTATAGCGTATCAGCACTTTTCCGGGCTGCCCCTGTGTTAAATCCTTCACCGATGCCATAAACCAGGACTTCCTTTCTGTGCAGGCAGCATTTGCCGCACCCATGGTATCTGCTACGGGTTTTTCTTTGAAAAAAGCCGTTCCTTTATGCGTCTGTACCGTTTTTTGACGCTTGCAAACAGTTTTTTCTGTTCTGCTTTGAGCAGAGCAAGCGTACGGGTATCCGATGGAAACCATAGCCGCAGCAAGGCAATGGCGATGCCGAAGGTTACGATTTTTTCGGGGGTACCGGGCAACCAGAGCAATCCCAGATATACCGTTGCGAGATGAGACAGCCAATCGATTTCAAAGTATACGCCCGCGCCTAGTGCACAATATGACCATCCGTTGGTGATGAACCACCCTACCGCCATACAGAACAGTAGCCTGGGGTTTGTCAATGCACCGAGCCATTTTTTCAAATTTTTACGGTTTTGAGACTTCATAGTGTCTGGGTATCGGTATCCCCCGTGGATTCGTTTTCATCGGGCTCGGCTGCCTCGTCGGGTTTTGTCACCACAGGGATGAATGCCGCTGCCAGACGGTTTTTGCCGCGGCGGTACACATAGATCCAGCCGACCACGCAGAATACCGTTGCGCCGATGAAATTGACAAACAAATCTTCGGTGGTATCAATCAGGCCGATATCGAGATAGCCATCAATGACATAAGTGCTGCCGTCTGCCGTCTCAATGGTGGTTTTTGTGATGTCGTGTACGGAAATGGGAATGTTGCTTTGCGTTTCATCCAGTGTGACCGATTGAAATTCGGTGATCACGCGGTCTTTCTGCATATCCAGCCCCAAAAACTTATCGGCACTGAACTCGAAGAATTCCCATGCAATACCGATGGTCATGGAGAAGCAGAATGCCATTACCGCCTGAAACATCGGGGAGAGGGCAAAACGAAAGCGTTTGTGCTCGTTGAGCAGATCCACCAGACAGAATCCGAATGCCGCAAACAGGAATCCATTGACCGTATGCAGCATCTTATCCCATAGGGGGTACTGGATGTAAAAACAGGCGATTTCACCAAGAATCTGCGCGCAGAAAATGAATACCAGTACAGTATTTTCCAGTGCGCTGGGCAGACGGAGTTGCAACTTCTTTTCCACAAATGTGGGTGCCATAAACAGCAGTAGAGTGAGCAGACAGTTAAAAAAACTCTCCCACTGCTGACGCAGCACGCACCATACCGCAACCAGAATCACCACAACGCGCAGTACCGACCATACAATAAAAGTGGTACGCTTCTGGCGGATCTGTTCTCTCAGTTCCTTCCATGTGGAATGCTTTGCGGCTCGGGTTTCTTTCTTGGCTTTTCCCATGATGTGATTCCTCCTGAATATCCTCATGAATTGCAGTTGCCAACGATATATTATGTTGCTTGTGGGCTGTCATACGGGGTTGTAAATAAAAAAGACAGGATTTAAGTACCCTGTCTTGCAAAATAAGATGAAATCAATGTGTGTAGAACAAAAGAAAGGAGACAACAAAACGAGTGTAAATACTGCTACTTACACCATCATCATTATACAACAATATCACCGTTTCGTCAACCGTTTTTTTGCATTTTGTCATTTTGATTTTCGATTTTCGTCAAACTGCATAAAAATACACGGAAAAAATTGGCATATCTTACGTCGCCTCACGAGAATGCACAGACAAAATGTGAATATCTGTTGGAAAATTCGTTAAAATTCGAGCAACTCTCTTTACAAGTTGCGCGGAATGTGTTATAATGGATGCGTGAAGTTCTGCGTATACATCAAAGTGTGGCGCTTTTTGTGTGTATTGGCTGCCGCAAACGGATGTCGCAGGCCCCATACTATAATATTCTGTTAGGAGGATTTTTTCTCATGGCACCTATTACTCGCAAGAAGAAGACCATGGACGGCAATAACGCTGCAGCGTATGTGTCCTATGCCTTCACGGAAGTCGCCGGTATTTACCCGATCACGCCTTCCAGCCCCATGGCAGACTATGTTGACCAGTGGTCTGCACAGGGTGTGAAGAACATCTTCGGCACCACCGTTCAGGTTGAGGAGATGCAGTCTGAGGCAGGCGCAGCAGGTACCGTTCACGGCTCTCTGAACGCAGGCGCTTTGACCACTACCTACACCGCATCTCAGGGTCTGCTCCTGATGATCCCCAATATGTATAAGATTGCCGGTGAGCTGCTGCCCAGCGTGTTCCATGTTTCCGCACGCTGCGTTGCATCTCACGCTCTGAATATCTTTGGCGATCACTCCGATGTCTACGCTTGCCGTCAGACCGGTTTTGCAATGCTGGCTGAGACCAACCCGCAGGAGGTTATGGATCTGGCTGCTGTTGCGCATCTGGCTACGATTAAGAGCCGCGTTCCTTTCATCAACTTCTTTGATGGCTTCCGCACCTCTCACGAGCTGCAGAAGATCCAGGTTTGGGATTACGAAGACCTGAAGGAAATGACCGATATGGATGCTGTTAAGGCATTCCGTAAGCGCGCTTTGAACCCTGATCACCCCACTATGCGCGGTTCTCACGAGAATGGCGATATCTTCTTCCAGCACCGCGAGGCTTGCAACGCATACTACAATGCAGTTCCCGGCATTGTTGAGGAGTACATGGGCAAGGTCAACGAGAAGCTGGGCACCAACTATCAGCTGTTCAACTACTACGGCGCAGAGGATGCCGATCGTGTGATCGTTGCAATGGGTTCTATCTGCGATGTGGCAGAGGAAGTAATTGACTACCTCAACGCCCACGGCGAGAAGGTCGGTCTGGTAAAGGTTCGCCTGTACCGTCCTTTTGCAGCAGAAAAATTCGTTGCTGCACTGCCTGCAACCGTTAAGAAGGTCGCTGTTCTTGACAGAACCAAGGAGCCCGGCGCACTGGGCGAGCCTCTGTATCTGGATGCCGTTGCAGCTCTGGCAGCAGCCGGCAAGGAAGTCAAGGTCGTTGGCGGCCGCTACGGTCTGGGCTCCAAGGATACTCCTCCTGCAAGCGTGTTTGCAGTATTTGCAGAACTGGCTAAGGATGCACCCAAGGCACAGTTCACCATCGGCATCAACGATGATGTGACCATGCTGTCTCTGCCCGAGACCGAGGCACCCAACACCGCAGCAGAAGGTACCATCGAGTGCAAGTTCTGGGGTCTGGGCGGCGACGGTACCGTCGGTGCAAACAAGGACTCCATCAAGATCATCGGCGACCACACCGATAAGTTCGTGCAGGCATACTTCCAGTATGACTCCAAGAAGACCGGCGGTATCACCATCTCCCACCTGCGCTTCGGTGACAAGCCCATCAAGAGCCCCTATTATATCAACAAGGCGGACTTCGTTGCCTGCCATAACCCCTCCTATGTTCTGAAGGGATATAAGATGGTCAACGATGTTAAGCCCGGCGGCGTGTTCCTGATTAACTGCCAGTGGACTGCCGAGGAACTCTCTCAGCACCTGAATGCTGAGGCAAAGCGTTATATCGCAAAGAACAACATTCAGTTGTATATCGTGAATGCAATTGATATTGCTGCCGAGATCGGTCTGGGCAAGCGTACCAACACCGTTTTGCAGTCTGCTTTCTTCGCCCTCTCCAAGGTTCTGCCTGCTGAGGAAGCCATTGGCTACATGAAGGAAAAGGCACAGAAGTTCATGAAGAAGGGCATCGAGATCGTTCAGATGAACGAGAAGGCAATTGACGCAGGCGCAACCGCTTTTGTCAAGGTCGATGTTCCTGCTGAATGGGCGAACGCTGTGGATGAGCCTGTTGCTGCCAACGAGAACGGCCCTGCAAAGCTGGTCAAGATGGTCAACGGCATCATGAATCCTGTTGGCAAGATGGACGGCGACGCACTGCCTGTTTCCGCTTTCGTAGATCACGCTGACGGTACCTTTGAACAGGGTGCTTCCGCATACGAGAAGCGCGGCGTTGCAGTAATGGTACCTGAGTGGGAGCCTTCCACCTGTGCAAAGTGCAACCGTTGCTCCTTTGTATGTCCTCACGCAACCATTCGTCCCTTTGCTCTGAACGCTGACGAGGCTGCAAATGCGCCTGCGG
This sequence comes from Oscillospiraceae bacterium, assembly GCA_016295145.1. Taxonomy (GTDB): domain Bacteria; phylum Bacillota; class Clostridia; order Oscillospirales; family Ruminococcaceae; genus Firm-04. The sequence continues at coordinate 5,211 of JAEDLR010000036.1, read as the reverse complement.
TTACCAAGCTGGCTGAGAAGCCCATCGTCAAGACCGAATACAAGTACACTCTGGCGATCTCTCCCATGGATTGTATGGGCTGCGGCGTCTGCGTTGGCGTCTGCCCCACCAACTCCCTGAAGATGGTCAGCAGAGAGTCCCAGGAAGCACAGCAGGCTGCATTCGATTACTGTGTTGCTAAGGTTTCCGAGAAGCCTGAGGTTGCTACCAATGCTACCGTGATCAGCAGCCAGTACAAGAAGCCTCTGCTGGAGTTCTCCGGCTCCTGCGCAGGTTGTGCCGAAACCTCTTACGCTCGCCTGATCACGCAGTTGTTCGGCGACAGAATGTATATCTCCAACGCAACCGGTTGTTCCTCTATCTGGGGCGGCCCCGCTGCAACCTCTCCTTACACCACCGATGCCAACGGCAGAGGTCCCGCATGGGCAAACTCCCTGTTTGAGGACAACGCCGAGCACGGTCTGGGTATGTATCTGGGTCAGAAGGCAATCCGTGCACGTCTGATCGAAAAGGTCAAGAACATTCTCGATGCTGAGGCTGCTTCTGCTGAGCTGAAGGCTGCCGCACAGAAGTATCTGGATACCGTCAATGACGGCGAGACCAATGGTGCTGCTACCGAGGCTCTGATCGCTGAGGTTGCAAAGGTTGCTGATCAGTGCGAGAACTGCGCAGATATCTACGAGAACCGCGAATATCTCTCCAAGAAGTCCGTCTGGATCTTCGGCGGCGACGGCTGGGCGTACGATATCGGCTTTGGCGGTCTGGATCATGTTCTGGCAACTGGTGAGGACGTCAATGTCATGGTATTCGATACCGAGGTTTACTCCAATACCGGCGGTCAGGCTTCCAAGGCTTCCAACATCGGTCAGGTTGCACAGTTTGCTGCTGCAGGTAAGGCAATCGCAAAGAAGCGTCTGGCAGATATTGCCATGAGCTATGGCTATATCTATGTTGCACAGATCGCTATGGGTGCTGACATGAATCAGACCCTGAAGGCGATCAAGGAGGCAGAGTCTTATCACGGCCCGTCTCTCATCATCGGCTACGCTCCCTGCGAGATGCACTCCATCAAGGGCGGTATGCAGAACTGCCAGAAGGAAATGCAGCGTGCTGTTGAGTGCGGCTACTGGAACAACTTCCGCTATGATCCCAGACTGGTTGAGCAGGGCAAGAATCCTTTCACCCTGGATTCCAAGGCTCCCACCACTTCTTATCAGGACTTCATCATGGGCGAGGCTCGTTACAGCGCACTGACTCGTTCCTTCCCCGAGCGTGCGAAGGAGTTGTTTGCACAGGCTGAGAAGACTGCAAACGATCGTTACGCTTACCTGACTGCTCTGGCAGGCAAGTAATTGCCAAGCCAAGGCAAATAGTGCAGAAACAAAACCTCCGTGGATGCGGTATCTGCGGAGGTTTTTTGTTTGATGTATCATATCCTGCGGCTTGCATTTCCGTGGGAAATATGCTACAATGAGATCATAATCTGGAATGAAATGGAGTGTGCAGGAATGGAATCTAATTTTGAGACGCAGCTGCAGGCTGCAAATGCATTGCGCGCGGCGTGGGCGGCAAGTGACAGAAAGCGCGACGAAGGGCTGATGCAGCGAGTGGATGTGGTAAAGCTTACCGACCTCAGATATCAGGCGGCTTCCACCCCTGAGGATGCGATCTGGCAGTTGGCGGATGTGTACTATCCTAAGGGGCATACAGAAGGGCTGTACCCCGTCATTGTGAATGTCCATGGCGGCGGATGGTTTTATGGCGATAAACAGCTTTATGCACCCTATGGGCAGTATCTGGCGGCGCAGGGCTTTGCCGTGGTTAATTTCAACTACCGTCTCGCACCAGAGCATAAATATCCTGCCGCTTTTGCCGATGTCTGCGCCCTGATGGAATATCTGGCGGAAAATGCCCCTCGGCTGCAACTGGATCTTTCCCGTTTGTATATGGTGGGTGATTCCGCAGGTGCGCAGCTCACGGCACAGTATGCGGTATTTGTCACCAATGCGGCGTATCGTGGGCTGTTTACAACGCTATGTAACGGGAATTATCCCGTGCCGAGCAAGCTTGCACTGAATTGCGGCGCGTATCATGCAAAGGGCGACCGCACAGATGAAATCGTTTCGTGGTATCTGCCGGATGATGCAGATGATGCTCTTGTGCATAGTCTGTTTGCCGTGCTGGATTATTTAACGCCGCAGTTCCCGCAGTGTTTTGTCATGGCAAGCGTAAATGACAACTTGCTGACGGAATCCCGTATCTTGCATCAGCGGCTTTCTGCGCTTCAGCATACGCATATCTACCGCGAATACGGACAGGACAATCCCGAAAACGGTCATGTATTCCATCTAAATTTGCGCAGCGATGAGGGCTTGCAGTGCAATGCAGATGAAGTTGCGTTTTTCAAAGGATAAAAAAAGATCCTTGTATCGTTGTAGGATACAAGGATCGTTTTTTTTTGATGATGTCGCCTGAAGGGAAAGAAATCGGAGGGATAGTAGATGAATTTTCAGGCATTGCTTGCATCGCGGCGCAGCATACGCAAATTTTTGCCGGATATCGTCACCGATGCGCAGATCACACAGCTAATTGCCGCTGCAGTTACCGCACCCAGTGGATGCAACAGTCAGTGCTGGCGGTTCATTGCGGTGCGCAGTCCCGAACAGATCAAGGCACTTTCCCATGCGGTAGAAAAAGGTGTGCGGCGGTTTTATGAGGGCAAAGAGGAGTCATTTCTCAATGGGCGTATCAAGCAGACAACCTTTTTTCAAAACGCGCCGCTGGTGATTCTGGCGTATCTGACGGAGATGCAGTACCATGACCCACGGGTGACGGAATGCTATTCCGCCAAGGGTATCGACCGGAAAGCGATGCTTGCAGCACTGGGCAGCCCGGATTTGCTTTCCGTGGGGGCAGCGGTGGAAAACCTGCTGCTGATGGCGGAGCATATGGGGCTTGGCGGCTGCTGGATGAATGACCCTGTGGTGGCAGAGCAGGAGATCTCTGCGCTGTTTGATGTGCCGCCGCAGCATCGGCTGTTGAGCGTGATACCCATTGGCAAGCCAGCCTATACACCGCGTCAAAAATGCATGAAGCCTATGGAAGAAATTCTGACGATCGTGTAAAACGCAGTTACTTGCGGATCATTTCCATGTAAGGCAAGGGCTCGAAGCCACTCTTTTTGTACACATACACAGCGCGTTCGTTTTCTTCTTCCACCTCAAGACGGATGACGGCATCGGGGTATTGCTCGGTCACGAACTGCAAAAACTGCTGCCCGATGCCCATCCCACGAAAATCAGGTTGGATATACAAGTCCTCAATCCAGATGCAGGGCTTGCCGAACTCGGTGGAAAAGCTTTTTGCAAGCATGGCATAGCCCATTTGTGTTGTGCCGTCATCAAACACATAGCCCTCCAGATAGGGACTTCCCTTGAGGCAGTTTTCCACATCGTTGCGGAAAATTTCTGCAGAGCCGTCGGTGTGCACCGCAGGTGAGTGATAGAACACGTTCATCATCTGCAATACCGCCGATTGATCTTTTTGTTGCATTGCTCTGATCTGCATAATGGGTACCTGCCTTTCCCAGATTGCATTGTATCATGGTATCACCATGGAGGGATCATCCGCGAAGTAGTATATCTTATGGAATAAGATATACTACTTTTTTTGTTTTATTCTTCGATTTTACGGCACTCCATGTAGAAGCGCTTATCGGCGGCATGACCCATAGAGAAGGTTTTTCTGGGCAGTGCGCCGTCGGCGATCACGGTGGGGAACAATTCGGATTTGCGCATATCGGGCAGCAGAATCCCCATTGTATTGGGTTGCTCGGCAAGTTTTGCCACCACATCTGCGCCGTGAATGTAGTCGATTTTTCCGCCATTTTCTTTCAGCCATGCATCCAGGAACTGCTGCACGCTGCCCACGGTCAGATTAGAAGTCGGCTTGTGGATAAAATACTTTGTGATCTTGCCATTCAGAATGATCTCCATTGCCTGTGCAGACTCGGAATCAGTGCGCAGATCCAGTGCTGCGGTCATATCGGCAAGCAGTGCCTCCGGGTCAATCTGCATGAGAATACGGTGGATCGCCTCAAACTGCAATGCGGGGCTGTGCAGATTCACCAGCTCGACCAGTGCATAACGGGGCAGACAGTTTGCGGTATCTGCATTGGGATGTGCGGCTTTCCACTGCTCGTAGTAAGCCTTTGCGGTTGCCAGAGAGTGGTTGCCATCGCCCATTGCATATACGAGGGGTGCAGTACCCTCCGGCAGATGATACTTCTCGGCAAATACAGCAGGATCACCCAACTGCTCCAGTGCGGCAAGAATCCGCGCTTGCTCATCGGCAGGCACCAGCCAACCCTTGATTGAGCCACCGCCCTGCATCAGATTGGTATCGTATACGATCTGCATGGAGGATTTTTTCTCTGCCAGAGGCTCGATGACAGCCTTTTTTACATCATCCAGCAGGATCATGATATGGGGCAGTTCCATGGGGGCACCGCTGCGAATGCGCATACGCGGAGGAATACGCTCAGCAACAGTTGCTTCGGTGGCACGTACGGGCGAAATAGAACCTTTCTCGTAGTTATACTGCTCCAGATCAATAGTGCCCACCAGGCCTGCACGGCATAAACCATCGCTCTGGATACGTTCCACATAGATCATGGCAGCAGGATACTCATCAAACATATCGTCGATGAGATACTGCCGCATGGTTTGCTGAATGGCTGCAATGCGCTCGGTTACATCGTTCTCCTCAAGGTAGAGCTCGGGGAGAATCAGACGCAGCGTAGAGGGCTTTTCACCCACCAGACGCTCGGTTTCTGCCCAATAAGCCGGCTCGCCGGTGTACTGGTCGCAGGCGCAAACTGCCCATGCCTCGGATTGGTGCTCTTTCTTGGGCAACAAAATATTCGCTGCGGAAAAAGCGGTCTTTTGTGCGGTTGCTTGGTTGTTTTTCATAGTATTGTCCTTTCTGCGGTCTGTGCCGCTGTGAATTACGATACGAAAAAGGGTTTACAAATAAGCAACTATGTGCTATAATATAAGGTAATGAAACTCTATCAAATTATGAAGAAAGGAATCCCCAGATGCTGCACGAAAAATCCTGCGGCGCCATCGTGTACCGAAGATTTCACGGAAATGTGGAGATCCTGCTGATTAAGCATATCAACAGCGGGCACTGGTCATTTCCCAAAGGTCA
>JAEDLR010000035.1 GCA_016295145.1 Oscillospiraceae bacterium | reverse complement strand
CAGCAGGTCATTCATATCAAACTGATTTTTTTGCAGCTTCTGCGTGAGTTTTTCGGCTTCCTGCTGAGAGTAGACCGTTTCAGCTTTCTCAATCAGCGTCAGCACATCGCCCATGCCCAGAATACGGGACGCCATGCGCTCGGGGTGGAACTGCTCGAATTCATCCAGCTTTTCGCCCATACCCACAAACTTAATGGGTTTGCCCGTAACAGATAGCACGGAAAGTGCCGCGCCGCCTCTGGTATCGGAATCCAGCTTCGACATCAGCACGCTGTGAATGCCCAGTGCGTCATCGAATGCCTTGGCGACATTGACGGCATCCTGACCCGTCATGGCGTCCACCACCAGCATAATCTCGTGGGGCTGTGTTGCCGCTTTGATCTCCTTGAGTTCATCCATCAGTTTTTCGTCGATATGCAGACGGCCTGCGGTATCGAGAATGACGAGGTCATGGTTATGGTCTGTGGCGTAGCGCAGGCTTTGCCTTGCGATCTCCACGGGATTGATCTGCCCCATCTCGAATACGGCAACGCCTGCCTGTTCACCGACAATCTTCAACTGGTCGATTGCAGCGGGTCGGTAGACGTCGCAGGCAACCAACAGCGGATGATGGCCCTCTTTTTTTAGATATTTGGCGAGCTTCGCTGCGTGCGTGGTTTTACCCGAACCCTGCAGTCCGCACAGCATCATCACACAAGGCGGCTTTGAGGGAAAGTTGATACGGGCATTGGCGTTGCCCATCAAAGCGCAAAGCTCCTCGTTCACGATTTTGACGACCTGCTGTGCAGGAGTTAGACTTTCCAGCACATCGCTTCCAATGGCACGCTCTGTTACCTTGCCGACGAAATCTTTTACGACCTTATAGCTGACATCTGCTTCCAGCAGTGCCAGACGAACCTCACGCATGGCTTCTTTTACATCCGCCTCAGTGAGTTTGCCGCGGGAGCGCAGCTTTTTGAATACCTGATTCAGTTTACCGGACAAGCCTTCAAATGCCATGTGGGATTCCCTCCTTTGCCGTTTTGCAGTATGCAGTATACGGTATGCAGGGATGTCTGAGACATCCTGTTACAGCAGTGCCTTACCCTGCCGTGCGGCATCGGCAATGGCGTCTGCGATTGCGGTTGTTTGTGTGGTGCCCAACGCCTTGAGCTGTGCGCCGTAACCTTCGATGGTTTCAAACAAGGCGTGGCACTGCTGCAAGCGATGTGCAAGCCCCATTTGTTCCTCAAAGCTTAACAGTTGGCGTTCTCCGCGGCGAATGCTGTCATGCACTGCCTGACGGGAAACCCCCAGCGGATCCGCAAGTTCTGCCAGGGAGAGATCCTCATCGTAATACCCCTCCAGCAGATCGCGCTGCCGTTTGGTCAGCAGGCTGCCGTAGCAATCCAGCAGCAGAACAAAATCCAGATTTTTCATTGTATCCGTCCTCGCATCCTGAATTGCTGTCATAGTTCAAGCCTTTACACGCAAGAGTCATTATAACAGTTTTCGCTGTAAATGTCAAGCACTTTACAGATTTTTTCTCTTTTGTCATGGCAAACAGCTGTATCGTGCGTGCTTTTGTAGATTATTCACAACATAATACGCAGTAAAAAAGGCTGCGAAGCACCAATCGCCTCGCAGCCAAAAACAATATCAAACCAAACAACAATGAAAGAAGCTTCAGAAAGGAGAAGCAGAAAAACAAAGGTATGTAATCAACAAAGCGGATCAGGCAATACTTGCCAGCATCTTCAGGATGCCAACAGCATCTGCACCGTCTGCATCGCCGGAAAGATCCACATCGGCGTTGACCAGACCCTGCTTGGAGACCGTTGCTTCAAGGTCTTCTGCAATGAAACGGTTGAGCAGGATCACATCGCCGACCTTGACGTCTCCATCGCAGTTCACATCGCCCAGCAGAGTTGCCGTCAGCGTTTCCGTGGTGGTAGTGGTTGTTGTAGTCGTTGTAGTCGTTGTAGTTGTAGTCGTTGTAGTTGTAGTCGTGGTGGTGGTTTCCTCAACCGTGTTGTAGTAAACAGTGATATCGGTCAGGGTAACGCTATCCTCGTTCTCACCATACCAGTAGCCGAACAGTGCATTGCCATAGGTGTTATCCACAAAGCCTGCCACGCCGTCGGGCAAAATCCACATAATCTCAGCAGTGCCGTCATCCTCGTCAAGAATGGCGTAGCTGTTGCTCATGTAGAAGAAATCGCTGGTTGCTGCGGTGCAGTCCTCGGTAACGGATGCGCCCATGCCGAAAACAATCTTACCGAGCGCAGAGCCGCCCTCGATGGTGAACTTGATTGCCTGAATCTGGTCGTTCTCGGTCAGACCCAACTCTGCAAGTGCGACCTGAACGGAATTGGTGGTATCAGAACCTGCGGTAATTTTCTCGGAAACGCTTGCAGATGCTTGACCCGAATAAGGGACCGTCTTTTCAACCGTGTAGGTGCAGGTTGCAGCGGTCAGCGTTACTTCATCCAGATCGCCGTACCAATACTGCAAAGAAACGGTATCCGATGCACCGGTAGTGGCATAGGGCTGTACATCAGCGGGAACATCCCATGTAACCTCCAGCCAGTTGCCGCAATCCTTGAGTGTGGTGCCTTTGCCTACTTCGATCTCAAAATCAACGCCCTCGGCATCCTCGCCGTGTTCGTTGTACCAGTAGCCGTTCTTACCCAGAACAGCCTCGGTATCGGCAGGAGAGTTCTGCACAACATTGAGACCGCAGCCGTACATGAAAGTACCCATATCTTCAGTGGATTCCAAAGTAAAGGTGAAGGACTGCAATGTGATGCCATCGCCTGCGGGTACACCGAACTCGCTGTACTTGATTTTGTGGCTGTTGATGGGGTCGCCCTCTTTCCAGGAAGAATTCTCGTTCTCATCGAGATACAATTCCTCATCGTAGCCCTGTGTCAGCAGTGCATCAATGCCGTCTACGGTAGCTGCAAGCGTTGCCGTGATGGTCGCAGTACCGTCTTTGTTATCAGTAAAGGTGTAGGTGCCGCTCTTTGTATTGGCAGTACCTGTGGGGCCGCCGGGGGTATCGGGGGTTGTAGTGCCGCTTGCGGTGTCGGAGATCTTATCCACCGTAACGGTGCCGCTGGAATAGTTGCGGAACTCATACTTGCCGGGATACTGATCGGATTTGGGATTGTAGCTCAGATCCAGGCTGGAAACATCAATGGAGATGGGAGTAGAAACGCCTGCCTTCAGCGAAACCTCTGTCCCCTTGCCCTCAGAAGCGAAGCCGGAACCTGTGTACTCATACCAGTAGGGAGAGGATGCTGTGCCGATACCGAAACCGAACGAAAAAGTGGTATCCGTTGCACTGGTAACATACACCACAACGGTATCCAGCCCAGAGCTTGCAAGCTCTGCTGTGTAACCAGTGTAAACGCCATCCTGGGCAAGCTTTTGCCCTACAGTAACGGTTGATGCAGATACAACTGAGGTGGGGAATGTGGCAATAACAGCAGTCAGACATATGCTCAATACGCCTGAGAGCAGCCGCTTGCCCTGTGTGATTCTGTTCATAGAAAACCCTTCCTTTCCAAAATGCCGAATGCACTGCCGCAACCGATTTTGCAGCACAAGCGCATATCATAACAGGGATAGAATATCATACAAATCATAATGTTTTATGAACACTTTATGAACACACGATGAACTTTGTGAATCTTAGATGAAAATTTTTCATATTTTCATAAAAAAACAGAATGAAGTAGGAGTAGCATTCTACCATTTTTGCCCGCAGAGATGACAATGCCCTCTCCAAATAGAGAGGGCGGGATGTTTATCAATCACAGTCTGGATCTGCGCTGTATTTTTGCTGCATTTCCTGCATTTTACCGCAGCTGAAGCGCCCCTCGGGGCAATGGCCTGTGGTATAGCAGCTGGGGCCGAATAGATGGAACACTTCGCCGTGTTTACGCAGCGCAAAGAGCAGTTCTTCTGCTACCGCACGGATTTCCCACTGGGCGCGGCTGCAGGTACGCAATGCAAAGAAATGCTGCAATTCTCTGCCGTTCATGGCACAAGTGCAATCTAAAAGATGACCTGCCATGGCAAAATATTGCAATGCCTCTATGGGCAGCCCCATTGCAATCAGATCGCGCACGGACTGGGTATTTTCGGCAAATGCCTTGTGATACAGTGCGCTTGCTGCAGCATTCTGCGCGATGGTTTCGGGCAGAACATAGCGGTTTGCCGTCAGTGCCTGCAACACCTGGGGCACTAGCACCGACTGTACCCGATGGCGCACCAGATGGGTGACAGCCGCAAGGGACAATCCCTGGATGGTAAAGAGTGCCTGTATCAGTTCCAGTTCACGGGGACGCTCCGCGGTAACGATTTCTTTCAGCGAGAGGGATGGAAAATCGACTGTTACGGCACCGTTGGCTGCTGCTGCAGATTTCACGACCGTATCCGCATTGGGTGTAACAGAATGTAGGATTGTCTGCGCTTTTTCTACTGTCGGCTCTGCGACAGCAGGTGCAGTCTGCGGCAGGGTGTAGCGGATATCTGCAGCGCGTTTTTCATATTGGGGGCGCATGCCATTGAGCAGATTCGGAAAATATTGCTCAAACTGTGCTTTCAGCGCAGTGCCGATGGCGACCAGTTCGGGTACAAATCTGCCTCTGCCCCACAGCATGGTAGCGATCATATGGGCAAGCTCACGGGCGTTCATTGTGCAGTAAAAGTTGCTGCGGAAGCAATAGGGCAGCACAAAACGGGCATCTTCCTTGGGGATATCCAGTGCAAGGAGCTGCGCGTAGGTATCAAATAGAGAAGCCATATGTGCGCGGTAGGGCGCAACGCATTGTTCGGGCATGGCAGGCTGATAGAATCCCGTGTGGGAGAAATCTACATAGCGACGAGACTGCACCGTGTAGGATGCCAGACGAAATTCAATGACAAACTCCTCGGTGCAGACGCTTACATTATCAAATGCAACGGTAAATACAGCGTGTTCCACCACCGATTGATGCCCCGAAGCGACTACCTTTTGAATGAGTGAGCTGTTGTTCTCCTTTTCCTTCGAACGTTCCAAGATCGAGAGTGCCGTGCCTTGTGTGGTGGAAATTCTTGCAGATGCGGCGCAAACCAGTTCTCCTGCATCGGAGTGCGAAACAATCTGCACTTTGAGCTGTTCCATATGTGTGACCTCCTGTTCAGTCAAATGGCAGGCATGACCCTGCCTCCGGAAACGGGAATATATGCTCCCGTGGTAAAGCCTGCAAGGGATGAAGCGAAAAATGCGCACATCTGTGCGATCTCCATATCTGTGCCCCGGCGGCCAAGCGGTACGCTGCGGTCATAATCGGGCTGTATTTCGGTGTGATTCTTGCGGTCGTTTTCGGTGATTGTCCAGCCGGGTGCAACCTGATTCACGGTGATAGCATGGGTGCCGAGTTCCTTGGCAAGGCAGCGCACAAGACCATCCAGACCGCGCTTTGCAGAAGTGTAAGCACCGCAGTTTGCTTCAGCCAATGCAGCGCATTCGGTATTGATGACGACGATTCTGCCGCCCTTGCCTGCCGCGATGATATCGGGCACGAATGCTTTGACCATGTGAACGGTCTGCATGACGCAGGACTGATACTGGCTGTCGAAATCCGAAAGGGGCTGTTCCAATACGGAAGTCCATGTGTACTGGATCACCGCATTGTGTACGAGAATATCTGCAACGCCAAGTGTTGACCGCACCTGTTCGTGCATTTGCTGCACATCCTCAGCCTTGGTAATATCGCCGCCCACAGTGACAATGCGGCGGCCGGTTTCGGCACGCAGGGTCTCAGCAAGGGTTTCCGCCTGTTCTTTGCCGTGATAGTAGTGCAGTGCAAGATCGGCACCGCATTGTGCGAATACCCTTGCTATGATACGGCCCAGCATACCCGATGCCCCCGTAATCACGGCGATGTGTCCGTGCAGATCAATCTGTAACATGGCAAAATGCTCCTTTCGGAAGATATTGGGATTCGCATACACGCAGTTGCGGCAGATGGTACTGTATCTGCTGTACCGCATTGCTTTTGGGGATACAAATTGCCGCAATATGCGCATCCGGCAGCAGAAGCTGCAAGAAGGTATAGGCATCCCCTTGGGGATGGCAAAAAGCGATCGTATCACCGTGGATCGTAAAGGCGATCTCTGCCAGTGGCAGACGAATCCCTGCGCCGATGCACTTACCGTAGGCTTCTTTCAAAGTCCACAAACGGGAAAAATCATAGGGCTTGTGAACAGATGCCGCCAGAAAAGCCTGTTCTGCGCCGCTGCATATCCTTGTGACAGTGGTTTCCTTTACCACACGGGGGGATTCGCAATCCACGCCCACCGGCAGGGTTGCAACCGCGCAGATGGCTAGTCCTCTGCAGTGGGAGATATTCACAAACAGGGGCACATCGGCAAGATAGGGCTTTCCCTGTTCATCCCGCAGCATACGGCAATGGGGCAGATGCCAGTCGGCGGCAAGTGCAGTGGAAAGCAAATCCACAGCCGCCAGATGTGAGAGGCGGTTTTTCTGCCCCTTTGGGATATCCTCATCCAGCGGGAGGGCATACAGGCGCAGCATTTGCTTGCCTCCTGCGCCGGTAAAGGTACAGATCCGCTGCATTAATAGCCCAGATCTTCGGCAACCAGAATCACTTTGATGCGGTTGGGGATTCTCTGCCAAGCGTTTACCACATAGCTGCAGCAGATGCGCTGCTCGCTGTGACAGCCTTCGTGCATTTCCCCGTTGATGCCTGCGCAGACGCCGCATCTTGCACAGGGTGTTTCCTGCGAAAGGCGCATGGTATTCACAGGGGCGGCTACACGCTTGACGCGTTCTATGGCGGCTGCCAGCGTAGGCACGATCTTGTTTGCGCCTGCAACCACAATCACGGACTTAGGGCCAAAGGTCAGGGCTGCCACACGGTTAGCATTGCCGTCTACATTATACAGTGCGCCGTTTTCAATGATGGCATTGCTGCTGCAAAGGAATACATCGGCGGAAAACACCTTGCGGTAAAGGTCACCGATTTCCTCAGGGGTACATTGTTCTCTGTCCAGATACTGATAATCTCCACTGCGGAGCAGCTCCATGATGCCGCATTCTTTCAATGTTTCCGAGCCGCCACTTGCCACCACTGCGCCCTTGGGCAGCATGGATCTTACCATTGCAAGTGCTTCCTCCTTGGTTTTGACCCAGTGTGCATCCATGCGGTTCATGCAAAGCGCATCCGATACACGCTCCAGTTTCTGATACAAATGTGCCTGTACGAATTCGTTCATCTTCATGCATCCTTTCTGATAAAAAAGAGGCAATGAAAACTTGTTCTCATTGCCCCTTGCTGTTGCAGTTGTTTAGCTGCGGCCGTAGTAGTAGCTGTAGTAGCTTTCCATCAATGCTGCCTGATATTCGACAACATCCACATCCAGCACCTTATAACGCTTGTATGCCTTTTCGTTGCGCTGTTCGGTGAACTTGCTGTAGACATCCTCGTCCATCATCGTCTCGAATTCCTTGTAGTAGAGGGTAGAACGGACAGACTCCTTTGCATTGTCGGTCCACAGATCATTCTCGGTCATACGATCCTTAATATCCATCTTCATGACGATATAGTAGCACTCGTCATCTTTGATGAGCGTCGGCTCGTTGTAGTGGGTATCCTCATCCACCACCCACTCATAGACCTTCTGGCAAGGGGTATACTTGGGAGCAGTGGTGGTTGTGGTTTCTGCACCTTCGGGTTTCTCATTCTCGGTGGCAGTGGTGCTGACAGCCACAATCACTTCCTCGTCCACATCATAGCCCAACGCATTGGTCGTGGTGGTAGTTGTCGTGGCGGATGTGCCGGTACCGGTGGTATCGGTCGTTTCCGCAGTAGTGGTTGTGGTGGTAGTGGTTGTCGTTGCGGCGGTTGTTGTAGTTTCGCCTGTCACTGTGGTTTCCGTAGATTCGGTGGTGGTTTCTGCGGCAGTGGTCGTTTTCTCGGTGGTGGTGAGCTTTGCGGTGGTCTCTGTTGTTACGGTAGAACCGTTTGCGTCGGTGGTCGTAACCGCTGCCTTGGAAAGCGAAGTCACATACGCCTCATGCTCGTCAATGAGATAATCGAATTCCTTCATCAGGTCGGCTTCGGTATCGGATTTCTTCTCCAGGCGTGCCAGATAATCCTCTGCCATTTTCTCAATTTCCGCTTTGCCGTCTGCCTTCAGCAGATTACCCTTGCCGTCTTTGAGGGGCATGGAGATATACTTGTAACGCAGGTAATTCTCGGCATAGTAGTCGTAAAGGGTGTCCTCCTGGATGCCCATAGAGCCGTCCTCGCCGTAATATGTCTGCCAGATCAGCTCCAGCTTCTTCTGGGAGGTGAGGATATCCTTTGCAGACTGCTCGCTGATGCCGCTGTCCTCGAAGAACTCAGCAAAGAAAGTGAGGGTACCTGCTAGGCTTGCATCCACCTCTGCGATGTCCTCGCCGGAAAGTTCCAGTTCCAGGCGTTCAAACTCGCGTTGAATCGCTACATACTCAATGCAGGATTCGGTTGCCTTGTTCTGGATCCACTCCTCGGCGGAGATATCATCAATAGTGGTATGCTTCAGAATCTTCTTGATGTCCTTGGTGGTTTTGCAATCCGTAAAGGATTCGCCGTTTTCAGTTGCCACAGAGATGGCGTCGTTATAGGCGTTGACCACATAATAAAGGTAGATACCTGCACGGACATCAAAGCCATCCACGGTCAATGCGATGCCGGTATCCTCGCCACAGGCAAAGCAAGTAAACATCATGCAAAGTGTGGTGACTGCGGCGGAAATGCGTTTCCAGAGTTTCATGGGAATCGGTTGCCTCCTTGTGCAAAATAATCAGTTACACTTCATTATACATGATTTTTTTGAAAAAGTCCAGTGTTTTTTTGATTTTCATCAGATTTTCAAGGAACCCGCTTGCTTTTTGTTGCAGTGCGGCTGGGAGATATCAAAATACGGTTGCCAATTGCCGCAAAATATGCTATACTGAGAGGGATATCATCTGGTATGAGAGGAAGTGCCCCTTGATTATGGCAATAGAAAAAACACAAAACGAACAGCTTGCCGTCTGGCAGAAAATGCACACGGTCCTTTCCGGTTTTACGCATACGCCCAAAGCCTTTGTGCAAAGTTTTGGCTGCCAACTCAATTTCTGTGACGGCGAAAAATACAAGGGTATCCTTGCTGACCTTGGCTACACCCTGACGGATACCCCTGAAGATGCCGATGTGATTTTGTTCAATACCTGCGCCGTGCGCGCTCATGCGGAATCCCGTGTGCTGGGCAGACTGGGTACACTCAAGCCTCTGTATGAGCGCAACCGCGACCTGATCATCGGGCTGTGCGGCTGTATGGCAGAGGAGGAGGAGGTGCGCGCGCAGATACAGAAATCTTATCCCTTTGTGCGCCTGATCCTTGGTGCAGGCGCGATGGAGCATCTTGCAGAGGCGTTGCTGCGCATTTATGCAGGAGAAAAGCGCCTGACCGTCACCGAGCTCACAGGCACCCCCGATGAAGCCTTGCCCACTGTGCGTGAAAGCGGCTTTATGGCAAGTGTTCCCGTGATGTACGGCTGTAATAATTTCTGCACATATTGCATTGTTCCCTATGTGCGCGGCAGGGAACGAAGCCGCCAACCCGAAGCAATTATTTCCGAGGTGCAGCAGCTTGTGGATGCAGGTTACAAGGAGATCCTGCTGCTGGGGCAGAATGTGAACTCCTATGGTAAAGATCTGCAGCAGCCCATGCCTTTTCCCGAACTATTGCGGCAGATTGATGCCATTGAGGGCGAATATTTTATCCGATTTATGAGCTCACATCCCAAAGACGCCACTTCCGAGCTGATTGATGTGATGCTGCAATCCAAGCACATCGAGCATCATCTGCATCTGCCCGTGCAAAGCGGCAGTGATGCGGTGTTGCAGGCGATGAATCGCCGCTACACGGCTGCACAATACTTGCAACTCGTGGACGATACACGGAAGAAATCCCCTGATTTTTCATTTTCCAGTGATTGTATTGTGGGATTCCCTACCGAAACGGATGCTGATTTTGAACAGACCCTCGCACTCATCCGCCATGTAAAATATGATAACCTCTATACGTTCATATACAGTCCGCGGCCGGGTACCAAGGCTGCAACCTATGCACAGTGCACATCGCCGGATGCCATTGCAGAGCGTATGCAGCGTTTGCTGACCGAACAGCGGGAGATTTCTGAGGCGTATAACAAGCGGTTCCTGGGCGCGGTCTGCACGGTGCTGATCGAGAAATACAATGCGGAAACACAGAAGCTGGTAGGCAAAAACCGTCATGCCATGAATGTGGAATGCGACGGCGACCCATCGCTGGTGGGCACGATGGTGCAGGTGAAGATCACGGCGGTGAAAAACTGGGCACTGGGCGGAACCATTCTGTAGCATTTCAGCGACTGTTCACGGTGCTTTCGGGGGATTTTCAACAGGATTTCACCCATTACTCACAGGGCAGGGGTAGAATATACTTGTAACGCAAGGGAGCGTGCAGTCGTTAGGTATCGGTTGCAAAAAAACGCTTCCTTGTGATACAGCCAAAGTGAGCAAGTACTTTTTCCTTTCTGTTTTCCCCGCTGAAAAAAGACACTCCCCCGTGTCTTTTTCTCCTACATCCTTTTGTATGCAAAATGGCGTATCGTTTTCTTACCCACCCTTGGAGATGATACGCTGTTTTGCTCTTTTTTGGTTGCAAAAATAGCAAAAAACGGTCAAGCTTTTTATGGGCTTGACCGTTTTGGCGACTATCACATTGATTGCAAAAAATACTCATATCTGCGCATCCATTGGCGAGAGATGATCGCGGGTGGGCGCAGCAGTGACCGGCAGCGTGACCATTGCCTTGAACAAATCACCGTCGATCTGCAGCTGCAATTCGCCGTGCTGTATGCGTACCAGATCCTTTGCAATGGAAAGCCCCAGACCGCTGCCCTCGGTATTACGGGAAGCATCCCCGCGCACAAAACGCTCCGTCAGTTCATCAGGGGAGATATGCAGCACTGCCTGGGAAATATTCCGCAGTGTTATGCAAACATTATCTGTGCCCTTTGTCACATCCAGATACACACGGGTATTCGGCATGGCATACTTGCTGATATTCCCCAGCAAATTATCAAACACGCGCCAGATGAGCTGACTGTCGGCAGCAACGAACAATTCTTCCTCTGGCATATTGGTAATGATCTGCAGCTGCTTTGTGCTGAACCGCGATTCGAACTCGGCGATCATCTGCTCTGCCAGAACCTGTATACTGGTTGGCTGCAGCTCCACCGTGATATTGCCTGTAGACGCTTTGGAGGCTTCCACCAGATCTTCGGTGAGCTTTTTCAACCGTGCTGATTGCCGTTCCAGCACATCAAGATATTCTGCAACCGTCGGATTCTCGATCGGTTCGCGCTTCATCAGATCCACATAATTGACGATCGAGGTCAGCGGTGTTTTGAGATCATGGGAAACATTGGTGATGAGTGCCGTGCGCATTCGTTCTGCCTTGGTCTGCTCAGCAACCGATATGGCAATGCCTTCGTTTACCTTTGTCAGAGAATCGGCGTGCTTTTTGAAAACGCCCACCAGCGGAATCGGCGGTTTTGGCATGGTAAAATCGCCTTGTTCCATACGCTTTGTATAGATACGCAGCATTTCATAGGCGTAAATGCAGTATGCAAGCCCCAGCAGCACGCTGAAATCCAGTGCCAGTACCATCAACATGAAAAGCAGCTCCACGTGTGTTACAGCCAGCGCATTGATGTAAAACAGCAATCCCGCGCCGACGGTCAGCAGAATGCAGACTGCAACCCGATTCTGGCACAGACGGTACAGGAACCGCAGAAAACGCACCGTCACAAAGCTTTCCCAGAAGCGTTTGGTTTTCGCGCGTACTGCCGTGGTGTACAGCAGATAGATCGCGCCTGCACACAGGGAAAGCAGAATACCGCCGATGTATATGCCAATGCCTTTCCATGAAAAGCTGAAATAATAGAGTTGATCGATAGCATCGATAGCAATCAAGAGGATGCCCACTGTGACTGCGGCGAGCAGTTCATAGGGGATGCGATGCATCCATCCGCAGACGGGTTCATCCTGATCGTGAACATAGCCTGCTACCTTGCACATACCCGTCATAGAAGCAATGGTCAACAGACCGCAGATGAAGATACCGCCAAGGAGGATATACCGGTAGGAAAACAGCATTTCGGCAAGCTGGATATTTGAGGCAAAGGCATCGTCTACGGTCATTTCCTGCGGCAGATACAGATACAGGTCGTATTCCTCATACTGTACCGCCTGGCCTACGATGGTAATTTCCAAACCGTTTGCGAGCGCTTGGGCAAGCTCGGCGTCAGCAAGCTCCACACAGTAACCAGACTCCAGATAAGCGTAGTAGTTTTCCAGTGAGATGTGTTCATAGTCGTTGTCGTCGCGATTGTTATAACTGACCTGTACCTCTAACACTGCATTGCCGTCGCTGTCACTGCTACTGCCGTGGTTGTTCGGAAGAATGATCTGCCATTTGGCACTTTTTCCGTAGACTTCCGCATAGTCAAAGCTGTTTGCTTCCGCAACAGTGTTAAAATACAGCATATCTGAAAACTCCGAATAGATGACCGCGGCAAAGCCGTTGTGATAGGCGGTATCCACAATATTGTTGGCAAAATACCAGTGATGGTAGTCGGCAGGCTTCTGCATATACTGCGTCAGATCCGCGCTGAAGATTTCCTGTATGGTGTCGAAACGCCGATTGACCTCGTAGCGTTTCTCATCAACCTGGATATACGCCGTTTCATGGGCACTTGCAAGCGCATTGCTTTCGTCCAGATTCTGGGTATTATTGGTCAGCACCACCTCACCTTCCGCATCTACTACTGTAAAGCGCAGATTGGTTGCCGTATGTGAAAAATGCTTGCCGTACAGCTCTTTGCCCTTGGCATAATCATTTTGCGTGACAGCGATGTACTGTTCCAGTGTGTGCTTCATGGTGTTGTAGTCATCATAGTAGGTGCCATTGTAGGTGGAGAGCAGCAACGTATCGTATGGCACACTGCTGTGATTGTATGCCGAAAGGGACAAACATACGAGTGTCAGCAGCAGGCAGCCAATGGTTGCCCACAGCAGCAAAATCGACAACACCACGGAGACGATACGTGCAGGTAGAGATTTCCGCCACTGTGCATTCTGAGCTTTCATAGCTTCTCCTTTCCCAAAGAGTGGGGGAACTTTTCCGTTCACTGACGCTCCAGCTTATAGCCCTGCCCCCATACCACCTTGATGTAATGGGGCTCGGCAGGGTTTACCTCCAGCTTTTCGCGCAGGTGCCGGATGTGTACGGCAATGGTGTTTTCTGCGCCTATAGGGTTTTCGTTGCGCACTGCCTGAAAAATATCTCTGGGGGCAAATACCGTGCCGGGAGTTTTCATCATCAGCTCCAGAATGGCAAATTCCGTCGGTGTCAGGTTGATCGGTTCTCCGTCCAGCGTGACGGTTCTGCCCTTGGTATCCATGCTGATGCTGCCCACGACCAGATGATCGGGGTTTTGCGGCGCGGCGGAGCCAAGGCGCAGATATCTGCGCAACTGAGACTTGACCCTTGCAACCACCTCCACGGGCAAAAACGGCTTTGTGATGTAATCATCTGCACCAACATTCAGGCCTAGAATTTTGTCGGAATCCTCACTTTTTGCCGTCAACAGTATCACCGGCACATTGCTGAAGCTACGGATCTCGGTCATGGCAGTGATGCCGTCCATTTCGGGCATCATGATGTCCATCAGCACAAGCTGTACCGGTTCTCTATGCATGATATCCAGTGCCTGCCTGCCCGTATATGCGCAAAGCGTCCGGTAGCCCTCTGCCTTCAGGTATATCTGCAGCGCGGATACAATGTCTTTCTCGTCGTCGCAAATCAGAATCGTTTCCATGTTTTTCCGTCCTTCCTGTTTGTGCTGAATTGCACAGTTTCATTATAACCGATTTTTCATTAAGATACAAGTGGCTTTTTTCTAAAGATTTTCTTAAGGCAAGTAAGGCACGGCAATCGTTTCTGTGTGGCAACTGCATGAGAAATCACGACTGTGCCGAATTTCAACAAGAACAATGCAACAAGTATTCGCACTTTGCCGAAAATCAAAAATTCGCTTTACAATTGCAGTGGAATATGCTATAATGATAGGAATTAAAGGAGGCGACAGCATGGCAAAAATTATCGCGGTTGCGAACCAAAAGGGCGGCGTCGGAAAATCCACTACCGTTGTCAGCCTCTCAGCATATCTCGGATTGCGTGGCAAGCGCGTTCTGTGCATTGATACCGATGCACAGGGCAATACCACAACCGGTTTTTCCGTCAGCAAGAAGAATCTGGCCTGCTCCTGCTACGAGGTTCTGACCGGTCAGGTACGGATCCAGGAAGCGATCATCGAAACCGAGTTTGAAAATGTCAGCCTGATTCCTGCTGTTGCAGCACTGGCAGGCGCGGAAATCGACCTGATCGAACTGGATAATCGCATGAGCCGCCTGAAAATGCAGCTGATGAATTGCCGCACCGATTACGATTACATTATCATTGACTGCCCGCCGTCGCTGAGCCTCATTACGCTCAATAATCTGGTGGCTGCGGATTCCGTGTTGATTCCCATGACGGCGGAATTCCTTTCACTGGAGGGACTTTCACAACTGAACGAAACCATCAAGATTGTAAAAGCAAAGTATAACCCTTCCCTGAAGATCGAGGGCATTCTATTTACGATGTTTGACGCAAGACTCAACCTCTCGCTGCAGGTGGTTGCCGAGGTGGAGAAATACTTCCCCGGGCTTGTGCTGCAAACGAAGATCCCGCGCAACGTCCGTCTTTCCGAAGCACCCAGCCACGGCAAGCCGATTCAGTATTACGATCGGCTTTCCAAGGGTGCCGAGGCGTATGAACTGCTAGGACATGAACTGCTACATGAACCGCTTGCGGTGGAGAATCAACGCAAGCATTCTCTATTTCATAGAAAGTAGGTGCTGCAATGGCAAGAGCCAAGGGCGGTCTGGGCAACGGTTTAGGCGCGCTGTTTGAGGAAAACGCCACCGAACTGCAAAGCACACAGACCCTTCGACTTTCAGAGCTGGAGCAGAATCGCACCCAGCCCCGCAAGAAATTTGATGATGAAGCCATCACCGAACTGGCAAAGTCCATACAGCAGCACGGTATGTTGCAGCCGATCCTTGTCCGGCCAAACGGCGAGGGTCGCTATCAGATCGTGGCGGGTGAACGCCGCTGGCGTGCCGCAAAACGCATCGGGCTGACCGAAGTGCCCGTAATCATCCGCACGCTGGATGATCAGGAGGTCTACCAGATTGCGCTGATCGAGAACCTGCAGCGCGAGAACCTGAATCCAATTGAAGAAGCCACCGGCTATCAGACGCTGATGCAGGATTATGGCATGACCCAAGAGGATGTGGCGAAAATTGTGGGGCGTTCGCGCTCCGCAGTGGCGAATGCCTTGCGTTTACTCAATCTGCCCACACCGGTGCAGGATTATCTGGAAAGCGGCGCCATTACCGTGGGCCATGCAAAAGCACTGGCTGCCATCAAGGATGAAACATTGCTGCTGGAATGCGCAAGGCGCGCCGCTGAGGGCAGGATTACTGTCCGCGAGATTGAACAGGTGGCACAAAGGCAGAGTCAGCCGCCTGCGCTGCCGCCCCAGCGTACTGCCGACCAGATTTTCTACGAGGAAATGGAAATTCAGCTTGCGGATATGCTGGGCAGAAAAGTGCAGGTGCAGGCGAAGAAGAAAACCGGCACACTGACACTGGAGTTTTATAACCGCGAGGACTTACAGGCCCTCTGCGAGAAGTTGACCAATCAATGATGCGAAAAGGAGAATGAAGTATGTTTGAGAATGTAGACAAGTTTGCCAAGGAAGGTCTCACCTTCGATGATGTGCTGCTGATTCCCGGTGAGTCCGACGTTACTCCCAACATGATCAAGCTAGGAACCCGTCTGGCGCGCAATGTGATGCTGAATACTCCTATCATGACCTCTGCGATGGATACGGTTACCGAATCCAAAATGGCAATTGCCATGGCAAGAGAGGGCGGTATCGGCATCATTCATAAGAATATGTCCATTGAAAAGCAGGTCGAGGAAGTCGATAAGGTCAAGCGTTCCGAAAACGGCGTGATTATCAATCCCTTCTCTCTGACCGAGGATCGCTATGTCTATGATGCAGATAACCTCATGGGCAAATATAAGATCAGCGGTGTGCCGATTGTTGACGCTGCCGGCAAGCTGGTGGGCATCATCACCAACCGCGATATGCGTTTTCTGACGGATTTCAATTTACGCATCAGTGACGTGATGACCAAAGAGAATCTGGTGACTGCCCCTGTCGGCACAACCCTTGCACAGGCACAGGAGATTCTTTGCGAGCATAAGATCGAAAAGCTGCCCATCGTGGATGAAAACGGCGTTCTGCGCGGGCTGATTACCATCAAGGATATCGAGAAGTCCGTGAAGTACCCCAATTCCGCCCGTGATGCAGACGGCCGATTGCTTTGTGGCGCAGCCATCGGCGTAACCGCAGATATGCTTGACCGTGCGGCTGCACTGGTGGATGCAAAGGTCGATGTTCTGGTGCTGGATAGCGCACACGGCCATAGCTCCAATATCATGCGTGCGGTTCGTGAGTTCAAGCAGGCGTTCCCCGATACCGCATTGATTGCAGGCAATATTGCAACCGCAGAGGCTGCGGAGGCGCTCATCAACGCAGGCGCAGACGCGATTAAGGTGGGTATCGGCCCCGGTTCTATCTGCACCACCCGTGTGGTCGCAGGTATCGGCGTACCGCAGATCACCGCAATTTATGACGCTGCCTGTGTGGCACAGAAGCGTGGTATTCCCGTGATCGCTGACGGCGGCATCAAGTATTCCGGCGATATCGTCAAGGCATTGGCTGCCGGTGCAAACTGCGTGATGCTGGGCAGTCTGTTTGCAGGCTGTGATGAGGCTCCCGGTGCAACGGAGATCTATCAGGGCAGACAGTTCAAGGTCTACCGTGGCATGGGCAGTCTGGGCGCAATGGAGTGCGGCTCCAAAGACCGTTACTTCCAGGAGGGGCAGAGAAAGCTGGTTCCCGAAGGCGTCGAGGGCCGTGTGCCATACAAGGGGTTGCTGGCAGATACCGTATTCCAGCTTTGCGGCGGCATTCGTTCCGGCATGGGCTATTGTGGCTGCGTCGATATCCCCACATTGCATGAGCGTGCAAAATTTGTACGCATTACCGGAGCGGGTCTGAAAGAGAGCCACCCTCACGATATTTATATCACGAAGGAAGCCCCCAACTACTCCGCACAGATTTGAGATTGTCGGCGGAGGTGTTCCATGCACCTCCGCTTTCGGCATTTTGATTACGGAAGAAAGGAGTGCGTTGCATGAACGGCTTTGTGGATATCCACGGGCATATTTTAGCCGATATGCCCCATAGCGGTTCGGATACAGTTACGGCAATACAGGCAATTAGCCGACTGGAAGCCTGCGCCGAAAAGTACTGCAAAACCATCATTGCAGCGCCTCTGTATCAACCGTCACTGATCAGTGAAGCTGCTTTTTTGGAGCAGCGAGATGCGGCAGTTGCGGGTATGTGTGATTTCGCACTGACCTTGTCGAAGCCTGTGCGCGTGGCGGCAGGTGCGGTTGTGCCTATGGACGACTGCTTGTTTTCGCTCCGGTCGCCGCAGCGTTTTGCACTGGCGGAGACAGATTATATACTGATTGCGCCTCCCGAAGTGCCCTTTGACCGTTCTCTGGTGGATTATTTTCAACGCGCCGGGATCTCCCTGAAGCTGCACCCAATTCTTGCGGATATTGACCGTTACTTTGATCTGTATTCGCTGGAGGAGCTGCTTTCGCTGCGTGAATATGGCATTCTCACGCAGATTTCTGTAATGGGATTGCTGAACCCCGAACATCGCAAGCTTGCGCTGTATCTGATTGCAAACGGTGTGATACAGTTTGTGGCAAGTGGCAACAGTCCGATGGATCTGCCAGAGGCAATGCGTGCGCTGAAGCGCAGTCTGCCGTTGGAACGCTACAAACGCATCAAAGGGAATTCCCGTATGCTGCTCTCTGGTGCAGAGCCGCAGAGCTTTTTAACCGATTAACCGTCGTTTTGGCAAAAAGCGGCGGTTTTTCTTTGCCTTGGCGATGTGCCAGTGTGCCATTTTTTAAGTATGCAAGTATGTAAGTGACTGACAAGCGAAAAAACCGTCGGGATTGTAACATCCCGACGGTTTTGTGTTTCATATCATATGTTGGAGCATCAAAGACCTGCCAAAATCTTCAGTATTGCAACAGAGTCGCCGCTACCGATGGCACCATCACCATCAGCATCTGCATTTACAAGACCTGCCGCTTTAATAGTAATGCTCTCGTCCTCAGCCATGAAACGGTTGAGCAGGATCACATCGCCGATCTTTACATCGCCGTCGCAGTTGACATCGCCGATGAGAACCGTAATAGGCGGATCTTCCGGTGCGACAGGGGTAGGATGCAGCTCCTCATCGGTCAGACCGTTACGACCGATCTCGTTGCCGTTGGCATCATACATCACAACTGCCAGCAGCTTTGCGGTACCTTCGCCGATCTTCTCGGTAATCTCGTCACCGGTTTCGGGGTCGATCTCACCGGTGCCGATCACCTGCTCGTTGACCCACCACATCTGCACCTGCGGTGCGTAGTTTGCGGGGATATTGCCGTCAATGCCTTCCACCAGGACAGAACCGAAGTTGCCGTTGAATTCATAGCTAACCGAATTCCATGCATCATCTGCATCTGCGTAGCCGATTGCACCGTTGACAAATTCGGTATCAACATTGAAGAACAACTCCATGGAAGCAACCTTGGTGGCATCAACATCGGTCATGTCAACGACGTAAGCCACAGAGGAACTTCCGCTTGCATCTTTTTCGTTGCCGTACTTCATTGCAAGATAATCATCGGTGTTTACAGGGGTAATCAAGGAACCATCCTTGGTATACAGGTTCACATAGATGAGCTTTGCGGTGCCGACAGAACCAGCTTCCATAATGGGGTTGCCGTCCTCGTCCACTTCACCGGAATCCTTATCATAGAAAGGATTGGTGTGCCAGAATTGCACCTGTGCTGCGGGGTGGTCTGCATCCAGTTTGCCGGCAAGACCGGAGATTGTCCAGACGCTGGACTCTTCCTCACTGACGCATTCAACAGAAACCCAATTGGTTGCGCCCTCTTCTTCCATATCCACGGTAGCGTCGGTGTAGCCGATGCAGCCGTTTGCATATGCGGAATCCACATACACACCAGCCTCAATGCGGTCGATGATAGAAGCATCAATGCCGGTAAAGGGAATCACATAAGCGGTATCGCCTGTTTCATCGCTGGTACGCTCCAGCAAAGCGGAGTTGATATCAAGGGGAATCAGCTCGTTGCCGTCCTTATCGTAGTAACGGACAGCCATGATCTGTGCGGTGCCGGGAGTACCTTCCACCATAATGGGGTTGCCATCCTCATCCACTTCGCCGGAATCCTTGTCATAGAAGGGATTGATGTACCAGAGCTGCAGGTTTGCGGAGGGGTAATCTGCATCCAGTTTTCCTGCCAGACCCTCTGCAACCCATGTGCCGTACAGACCGTTGGTCTCCTGATCCACAGAAACCCAGTTGGTAGAGGCTTCATCCGTGGGGTCCACCTCAATGGTTGTATCAGTATAACCGATTGCGCCATTGACAAAGCCCGTGTTGACGGCGATATCAGCCTCGATCTTGTCAACAGCGGTGGGGTCGATACCGACAAAATTGAAGTTGTAGGTAGGAGCATCGTCACCGGTCTTTGCAGTAAGCAGTGCATCCTCATAGGTGCCGAAGTAGCCAAGAATATTGTCGTTTACATCGTAGAGGGTAACATCGCGCAAGAGGGCGGAGCCGTCACCGGACTTGTCGCCGTTTTCGTCATAGAAGGACTGGATCCACCAGAACTGGAACATGATGTTTGCGCTATCCTGCGACATCGTGCCTGCCAGATCGTCAGCAGAAACAACTGTTGCAGCGTTGGGGGAAGCCTTAAATGCCCACTTAACAGATTCCCAGTTGAACTTGTCGTCCTCGCCGGTGGCATCAGGGTTCTCAACATTGTAACCAAAGCAACCGTTGCCCTCGCCGGTATCTGCGGAGATGGTGGCATCAATACGGTCAACAGCGGTCACGTCAATGCTGCTCAGGTCAAAGCTGATCTCTTTTACGCCATCAGCAGTGTTGAGCAGCGCGTTTGCGGGATCTGCAGCCTGAACACTGGTCAGCTGGCAACTCAGAGCAGAAAGTGTAAGCGCAGCAGCAGTCAGTGCAGAAAACCCTTTACGAATGGATTTTTGCATATGGATAACCTCCTCTTTCTTATTGGTAATTTTAGTATAGCACAAAATCCCTCGTAATTTGTTGCGAATTTATGAACAAATCGACAGCATCTTCAACAAAGTATTCCTTAAAAAAAGTGGAATCCCATGACAGTTTCGCAAAACGCAAAGCAAAACGGTATCTGTGAAGCGGCTTTCACAGATACCGTTGTTGTTTTGGGGAGATTCAACCGTTGATATTGAGCTGCTCAGTAACACCCACCTGTAACAGTTTTCCGTCAGCAGCGGCAAGATGCATGGTATTTGCAGAATGGGTATTGATGTTCAGATTGGCGTCTATTACGGTAATATTCGCATCGTAATCGGTACTGCCGATGGTCAGCACGCGGTTTCCTTCGCATTCCAGCGTCACATCGCTGCGCTTTAGCGCAATACTGGGCGCGCCGTCATCAGAGCCGACAGCCGTCACCGCCGCCGCTTTCAGTTCTGCGCGCAGCGTGGAGTCTTTCAGCTTTACATCTGTGCCGCCCTTGTGTGAACCGACTGCCACCATCGCCTTGCCCGAACCCGTCAAATCCAGTTCGGCAGTGGTCATTGTAATATGCGGTCTGCCTTCCATTGCGCCAATGCCCACACCGGACACCGCACGGATGCCGATCACGGCACTGCAGCCTGCAAGCTCGATGTTACAATCGCCTTCTTCCGCTCCGATGGCGATGCTTTCTGCGCCGTCCATGTTCATAAACAATCGGGTGCCGCAGATCTTAATACTTTGCCCATTGGCATAGCCGCCGCCAATGCCGATGGCTTTGTCGCCGCCGGTGGAAATCTGCAGGCAGCCTGCCATATCAATATCAATGTTGCCGAAGCCCATATCAGCCTCACCACCAATGGCACTGCTCTGCACATCAGAGCAGCCAATGGTCAGGTTCCCTCTGCCTGTAAGATGCAGGGTCGCAGTTTCCGGTACACAGATGCCTGCATGATCCAGACGGTTATCGCCGTCGCATTCCAGTGTGATATTGCTGTTGCGTCCCAGAATGATAAGGGGCGCGTTGGTCTGTGAGGAGAGGTGCAGATCACGCATCACGATATGGGAGGTTAGACAGTCCTTGCATTTAATGGCGATACTGCTAGAGATGCCGAAATTGCCGATAATTTCGGCATAGGGCTGTGAAATGAACACATCGGTGTACTTTTCCAGAGAGAGTTTGGCAATATCAATGGGAGCGTTGCCCGTTGCCATATAGGTTTTACGGGTGGAACAACCCGCAGTGCTTGTGCTGATCTTCAGCATGGCGATGCGGACAGCGGAGTCAATTTCTGCAGGCGGTATTGGTTCGGGGCGACCGGTATAATTGCCCTGCACGAAATC
>JAEDLR010000088.1 GCA_016295145.1 Oscillospiraceae bacterium | reverse complement strand
CGGTTTCCTGTCTGGCGATTTTCAGCAGCTCCAGACCATCCGCGCCCATACCTTGGAACGAATACGGCGAGGTACGCGGCTTGAACGCGCCGCCGCGCAGCAGCGTTGCACCGCTTGCCTTTACGCTTTTTGCAATGGCAACGATCTGCTCCTCACTTTCCACAGAGCAGGGACCTGCCATCAAGGTCAATGTGCCGCCGCCGATTTGCGTATTGCCCACGGGAACAACGGTCGGTTCGGGATGAAACTTGCGGTTTGCATTTTTGTAAGGCTCCTGCACGCGCTTCACATCCTCGACAATATCCAGCGCGGCAATGAGATCTGCATCAATGGCAGCGGTATCGCCCACCAGCCCCAGAATGGTGTGCAGTTCACCGGTACTGGCGTGTACCTCAATGTGCTTTTCCTTCAGCCAGTCAATCAAAGTGGCAAGCTGCTGTGCATCAGGGTTTTGTTTTAATACAACGATCATGGTAAATCCATCCTTTCCTACAAAACGAAACGCCCACAGCCGTTGACTGTGAGCGTTTGCGGTTTACGGTTTACGGTTTACGATTTTTCACTCACGGCGATCCACCGATCATACCCCGTAGGCAGCAATGTTTTTCGCAGTCAAACGACAAAAGACCTTATCAAAATAATAGATAAAGCCATAAAATCGATATGCAGTTGCGTAAAACAGAGCAGAAATGCGGTTCATGACGGTTTCTCCTTTGCAAGATTTGGCGGTATGCCATGGCGAATGCACGCCGTGCGGTTATGGAATCAGGGAATAAGATATCTTATGCGCTTATTATACCACGATTTCTCATTGGTTGCAAGAGGCATCTGTGCCGAGATTTGCGTCCTTTTTTTGCTTCGTTTTGTGTACTTTGATGGTTTAAAGCTTTTCACCGCTAAATCGACGCAATAGGGGATTTGCTCTGCTTCGCCTCACGCTCCAGAATCTGAAACGCCTCCTTCAGATTGGCAGCCCCTTCCAAACGAATATGAAACCGTTCTGTCTGCAGCGTGCGCAAGGTCTGCTTGGGCAGAATACACAGGGTAAAGCCCAGCCGCTCCGCCTCCTGAATGCGCAGTGCTGCATTGGATACGGCACGGATCTCGCCGCCCAGACCAACCTCGCCAAATGCCATCACCGTTTCCCCGATGGGCTTGTCCATCAGCGAGGAATACAGCGACAAAGCAACAGCAAGATCACCGGCAGGCTCATCCAGACGGAAGCCGCCGACAATGTTCAGATACACATCCAGTGCACCAAAAAACAGCCCCATGCGTTTTTCCAGTACAGCAAGCAGAATGTACACGCGGTTATAGTCAAAGCCCGTAGCGGTACGGCGCGGCGCAGAAAGCGTACTCTTGGACACCAGCGCCTGAATCTCCGCAAGAATGGGGCGGCTGCCCTCCATCATGCAGCACACGCAAGTGCCCGATACGCCCAGCGGTCTGCCCTCCAGCAGCATGGCAGAGGGATTTTCAACCTCGCGCAGACCGTGATCCGACATCTCAAACACGCCGATCTCATTGGTCGAGCCAAAACGGTTCTTCACGGCACGCAGAACGCGGCAGCTCTGGTAACGGTCGCCCTCGAAAATCAGCACGGCGTCCACAATATGCTCCATGACCTTCGGGCCTGCAATGGAGCCTTCCTTGGTCACATGGCCCACCAGAAAAATCGGGATCTCCTTGGCTTTTGCAGTATGCATCAGCAGATTGGTGCATTCTCTCACCTGCGGCACCGAGCCTGCACCCGAATTCATACTATTGATGTGCAGCGTCTGCACGGAATCGACAATCACCACATCCGGCTCTGTTTCCGTGATCGTATCGCAGATTGCCTCGGCATCCGTAATCGTCAGCAGATAGAGGCTTTCGGTGTCCACCCCCAGCCGCTGCGCTCGTAGCTTGATCTGCCTTGCAGATTCCTCGCCCGAAACATACAGCACCGAATGCGATTGCCCCAGAAACTGGCAGATCTGCAGTAGCAGCGTACTTTTGCCGATACCCGGTTCTCCGCCCAGCAGCACCAGCGATCCCTTGACCAATCCACCGCCTAGTACGCGGTTCAGTTCCCCGATGCCGGTATCGTAGCGGATATCCTCGTTGGTGCTGATATCGGCGAGTTCGCGTATCTGCGCCGCCGCACTGACGCTTGCCTTCGTGCCTGCCACACTGGCGGTGGGGGTACTAACCGTCGGCAACTGTTCTTCGATGCTGTTCCATGCACCACACGCGGCGCACCGACCGTTCCATTTCGGATATTCCGCACCGCAGGCGGTGCATTCGTACCGGATCTTTGTTTTCGCCATGCCTGATTCTCCTATCTATCGAAAAAAGCCGGCATCATTGCGAATACCGGCGAAATATTGTATTAAGTGAAAAAGGGCATCAGTACAATACCCAGTACCATCACCGCTGCCAGAATGATGACAGCAATGCGAAGCCCACGCTTTTTCTTGTCCTGCTTCTGCTCTCTGGCAGGTCTTGCCTTTGCTGCTGCACGGCGCTGCGCGCGGTTTTTCATGATGGCTGCACTCCTTTCAGGTGGTGGGGCGATAGCGGATGCCGTCTGGATGCTTACAATGCATATCTTGTTAAAAAGCGACTTGCAAAACAAGTCGCTTTCCTTTGAGTGCCGATGGCGGGACTTGAACCCGCACGGTATCGCTACCAACGGATTTTGAGTCCGTCACGTCTGCCAATTCCATCACATCGGCCTGAACATAATTATACCACAGCGACAGAAAAAAGTCAATATCTTTCTCCGAATTTTTTGCATCGTTCATGTGTATCATGGTAATGCAGGACTGCAAATTGTGAAGATGCACAAAAAGAATACCCGATTTTCAGAAGAAATGATGAAATTTCAAATATTGCTTGCAACTTAGTTGATTGCGTGTTATAATATCAGTTATATTGGATGCGATGTAGCAGTCCGGCTCGTGCGAATGAATCCTGCACTGCTTTTCCGAAATCCTTATCAAACGGTATAGGCTGCGCGCGCATCTTGGATAGGGAGGATCTCATGAAACAATTGGAAACCGGCAAAATCAAAAATGTCACACTCGCCGGCCATAGCGGCTGCGGTAAAACTGCACTTGCAGAGGCACTGCTGTTTCAGGCCGGAGCAACCGACCGTCTGGGCAAATCCGCTGAGGGCAACACCGTATGCGACTACGACCCTGAGGAGATCAAACGCAAATTTTCAATCAACCTCTCCCTTGCCAATTTTGAGGTTGGCGAAAATAAAATCAACCTGATTGACACCCCCGGTCTGTTTGATTTTGCCGCAAGCATGAACGAAGGCTTGTACGCAGGCGATACGGTTATGATCTGTGTTTCTGCCAAATCAGGCGTACATGTTGGCACCAAAAAGGCCTATGAGGCTGCCATCAAGCGTGGCAAGCACGTCATGTTTGTCATGACCAAGATTGACGACCCCAACCAGGATTTCTACAAGTCCCTGCAGATGCTCGAAGAAAACTTCGGCACGGCGGTGTGCCCCGTTGTGGTGCCGCAAATCGTGGACGGAAAGGCAGTTTCCCTGGTGCATCTGGGCAGATTGAAGTCCTATACATACAACGGCAAGGGTGCGCCCGCTGTCGGCGAGATCACCACCGGAACGACCCTTTGCGACAAACAGGGCATTACAGCGGAAGCGATGATCGAAACGCTCAGCGAGGCGGTTGCCGAGTCCGAGGACGCTCTGATGGAGAAATTCTTTGCAGGGGAGCCGTTCACGCAGGAGGAGATCAGCCACGGTATTCACGCAAGTATGCGCACCGGTAAGGCGTATCCCGTATTCACCGTATCCAGCAGCAACTTGATGGGTATTGATCTGCTGCTTGAGTTTACCAAGTATCTGCCCGCCGCCAATGCCATGGGCGATATCCAGGCTGCCGATAAGGACGGCAAGGAAATTGCCGTTGCGATGGACGAAAAAGCACCCGTTTCCGCATTTGTTTTCAAGACCATTGCCGATCCCTTCGTGGGCAAAATGAGCTTCATTAAGGTGATGTCCGGTACCCTTTCTGCCGATAAGGAACTGGTCAATGCCACTACCGGTGCCCCCGAGCGCATCGGCAAGCTGTATACCGCCATCGGCAAAAAGCAGACCGAGATCACAAAGGCAATTGCAGGCGATATCGTCGTGGCAACCAAAATCGCTGCCAATACCGGTGATACCATCTGCGCCCCTGAGCGCGTAATCGTATATCCTCCGATCAACTACCCCAAGCCCTGCTATCAGATGGCCGTGAAGGCAAAGGCACAGGGCGATGAAGCGAAAATCTCTACGGGCATTCAGCGTCTGTTGGAGGAGGATAAGAGCCTTTCCTACGATCTGGATCGCACAACCAAGGAGAGCATTCTGGGCGGTCTGGGCGATCAGCATCTGGATATCGCCGTTT